>JBEQLC010000006.1:0-21604 GCA_040326175.1 Desulfobacteria bacterium
AATGGCCCTTTTTACGATGAGCGGCGTTCTCCGCGGGTTTGCGCCTGCGGCTTTTGAAGAGGCCGTCTGCGGAGTACGATCTGTACGCCTCAACGAAAACCCCTGCCCGCCATCGCGAGCGCTCAGGCGAGGCGGGCGGGCTTGTGCGGCCTTGCTCATCAGAAAAATTCCTCATTTATGAATTGGAAACTTACCCTGTGCCCAACACTTGTTACGTTATTTATGGATGGGCACCAACTATATCCGTGCCCAAAGATCTCTGGCCAAGATATCATACTGTCTGTATTTCTCTTTGTTATCCATCTGAGTGAACTGATTACATGGTCTCCATCACAGATCATAGTTTGAGTTAACAAACATCAACAGAGGCTATCTGTGAAGGAATCTATTCCGAAAAGCGGCTACCCAAATAACGAGACTAATCAAAATGCACGCCACGGCAAAAATATCTCCGTGGCGAGCATAAAAGCTCTTATTGCTCATCATGGGCAATGAACGGGTTCGAATCGCCTCTTCAAACAGAGGGGTTTCGTCCAAGAGCCTCCCCACAGGATCGACAAATGCGCTAATACCGGTATTAGCTGCCCTGGCCACCGCCCGGTGGTTTTCAACCGCCCTGAATACAACCATAGAAAGGTGCTGATAAGGGGCGCTGGATTTGCCAAACCAGGCGTCATTGGTTATGTTGATCAACAGTTTAGCACCGTTTTGAACCATTGAACGTGCCAGCTCCGGAAAGATCGCCTCAAAACAGATCAAGACCCCCACCCTGTCATCACCCCATGACAGGACCTGGCCCTCATTGCCGGAGTCAAAATCCCCGACTGCCTCCACCATCTTTCCCAGGAAAGGGAAATAGCGCTTTAGCGGCACATATTCCCCGTAAGGCACCAGATGTACCTTATCATATTTGCCCATGACCTTGCCACTTGGGTCGACCAAGTAGGCACTGTTATAATAGCGCATTCTTTGACCAGTTTTACGGAAGGAGGGACTCCCAAGAAGAAAATAGGCTCTGGAAGCGCGAACAAGTTCCAGAGTTTCTATGGTGAGATCCCCATCGTGCAAAAAGTAAAACGGTAGCGCAGTCTCAGGCCATATTATAAGGTCAGGCCCGGTCTTCAGGGCAGCGGCAGACAAGGTGCGATATCGTTGGAGGGTCTCATGTTGAAAAGAAGGAAGCCATTTCACGGACTGGTCAATATTCCCCTGCACCAACGCAACAGCACGCTTGGGCGCGGCTTCAGCAGCCCCGTCAATCTTTTCCATGCGCCAGGTGCCGTAGGTCAAAGAACCAGCTATCATCAAGGCAACACCAAAGACTGGTTTCCAGGCAAAGGCCCTGTTCCTCAAAATGGTTTCCCAGACTTCAAAGAGCACGCAATTGACGGCCATAATGAGGGCTGACAGCCCATACACACCAAATGTATCTGAAATCTGGATCAGGTGCAACCGATTATATTGCGAGTGGCCGAGGTTCTCCCATGGAAATCCAGACAGAAGGAATGACCTGACGTACTCCAGGGCAGTCCAAAGGAAAGGTGCGGTCAAATAATAGGGGAAGGATCTTGCCCGAAGTTGGTTGACAACCAATGCAAAGAGCGCCGGGTATAGACTGAGGTAGAACACAAATAGCATGAGTACTACAGCGCACAGCACATACGACAGTTGGCCATAATGGTGCATGACGCCGGCAATCCAGTAAAGAAGCGTCACGTAATGGACCATTCCAGCGAGGAGTCCCAACTTAAAACATGCCGAAGGAGGGAGGTCCTTTATAGAATGGAAAAGCGGAACAAAGGCTATCCAGGCAAGGAGTCCCCAGCTGATGTGCGGAAACGAGGCCGTCAGCAGCAGGCCGGTTGTAGCGGCCACCACAGCGTCAAACGGCCTTATCCCCCACACCGTACTTTTCACAAGCAAACCCCTTATATCTTTCGAAAATATTTTTGATGGATAGCACCTTCTGTGGCAGAACAAAAGGACAAATCCCTATAACCCGACGTTTTCGTCGTGGGGATACGCAATGGTACTAATCTTGAACGGTATGGAAAACTTACACGGTTCCCAGCCTCTTTTCAGCCTGTTTGTAGTCGGGGACTAGCCGAGCAAGCTTGTATTTGGTATGAGGACAACCTGGGCAACCACCCCTTGACACTCTTGAACAATTTGTTTATTGTTTAACATTGAGCAACATTTCGGGAAGCGACTCAAACATTCTGTGATTTCAGGAAGTTGGGTCATTATAAGGATTGCGATCTGTTCGTTATGGAAGCCCCTCCTCACGAATTTCTCAGTAGCATGGATACTTCCATGCACCTGCCCACTCTGCCCCATATCCTTCTGAAGTTGATTGATGTCTGCAACACCGAACCAGACTCCATTAAGGAAATATCTCAAGTTATAAATAAAGATGCCGCCTTAAGCGCAAGAGTTCTGTCGATAGTCAATTCTGTCTATTCCTGCCCGCCTAACACGGTGACCAATATTGACCAGGCCCTACTGCTCGTTGGGACTAACTCCATTAAAAATATTGCCATAAGCGCTTCTGTACACCATGCTTTTGACCAGGCAAAGGATAAGTCAATTGTACCCATGTTGAAGCAGTTTTGGTCGCACTCCTTGATGTGTGCTGCCTTGGCTAAGCTTATTGCCGAGAAGACTTCGTATCCGACCCCTGATGAGGCGTTTTTGTCGGGGCTTCTACATGACGTCGGGAAGTTAGTCTTGTGGGCAAACCTATCAAAAGAACAGTACGCCAAGGGCCTTGAACCATCCTTTGAAGAGTCGGATATGCTTTTGGCAAGCGAAACAGAGTCCGGAACCTCTCACTATGAGGTCGGGGCTTTGATGATAAATCAGTGGGAGCTACAATCGTTTATGGCTGATGCGGTGCGTTATCACCATGAACCAGTGGACAGAATTATGGATGCCCTTCCGTTGGTAAAGATTGTATTTGTGGCGAACGCCCTATGCACAGAATCTGTTAGAGAAACTGATGCCGGACTTAAGGCGGCAGAAGAGGTTTTTGGGTTTGCCCGGTCTGAAGTGGAGGGCCTTTTATCGCTGGCCATGGAAGAGGTGAAACAGGCGGCAGAATCATTGGATATAGAGCTTGAGCCTCAAGGCGCCATGGATGGATCAGTCACCGAAAAGGACGCTGAAAAGCAGAAAGAACTTGTCCAGGCAGTCAGGCAGATTTCTCTCCTTCAAGGTACGCTCCAAAATGTACTCCAAGCCCATGGTGAGGAGTCCACGCTGAAACTTGTCACACAAGGTCTTCACGTCTTGTTTGATGTTCACGATGTCCTCTTTTTCCTGTATGACGAGCAGAAAAATGCACTGGTTGGAAAAGATGACACAGAATCCGATCAAGATGTCCGGGTCCAGGAATTCGTCATTCCCGTCCAAAGAAAAAAGTCTCTTTTGGCAAAGTCGCTTGTACAAGGAACACCGCTAGACTCTTTTGGCCATTTGTCGGAAGTTGATCTTAGCATCATAGACGACCAACTCATTCGTCTATTAGGAAAAGATGGTATGTTGTGCCTTCCCATGGTGGCCCACAGGGAGTTTGTCGGTGTGATTGTCCTCGGTATGGATGAAATGAAGTTGTTCAATTTGTCCGAGGAGACAAATCTCTTGGCCATGTTTGCACAACAAGTAGCCTTGTACCTGCATGCCGAAAATGCAAGACAGACTCGGGCGAGGTCAATTCAATCTGAACGCCTGACAGCTTCATCAGCCCTGGCCAGAAAAGTGGCCCATGAAGTGAGTAATCCGTTAGGTATCATAAAGAACTACCTCAAGATTCTCGGACTTAAGCTGGCCAAGGATAGCCCGGGCCAAGAAGAAATAGGAATCATCAACGAAGAAATCGATCGTGTTTCCACCATTATTTCTGAGCTATCCAATTTTTCTGAGCCTGGGGTGCAGCACAAGGAGATAGTGGATATAAATACCCTGATATCTGACCTCATCAAAATCACCCATGAATCTCTCATGTTGAACTCTGGTATCAAGGCCCACCTTGACCTGGGGCCATCGTTGCAGTCGGTGGTGACGGACAAGAACGGGCTAAAACAGGTTCTTATTAATCTCATTAATAATGCGGTTGAAGCTATGCCTGAAGGAGGAAATCTTTATATTAATACTCGATCTTTCTCCGATGGTCTTGGAGACAAACTTGAAAAGGATGCGGCAGGTCAGCAATATGTGGAAACTACCATCAGAGATGACGGTTCGGGCATCCCCGATATGATAAAGCTGAAGTTGTTTGAACCTTTCGTTACCACAAAGGGTGAGGGACATGCGGGGTTGGGTTTGTCCATCGCCCATAGTATTATCCAGGAATTGAATGGAACAATGACCTGTGAAAGTGACGAGACAAAGGGAACAACCTTCAAAATTGTCATGCCCACAGGGAAAAAGGAGAGCCCTTAGCTTGCGGAGGTGACAATGTCTTATGCGCCAAAGGTCCTGATAGTTGATGATGAACCTCGTATGTGCGATAGCCTGAAGGTGCTGTTAAGCAGCCAGGGCTATGACACGCAGACAGGTCACAGTGGTCAAGAAGCTATGGAATGTCTTTCTAAGGATAGGTTCGATCTTGTTCTGCTGGACATCGTGATGCCTGATATGACTGGCCACCAGCTTATGGACTATATAAATAGTCAAGACCAAGAGACAGTGGTTATCCTTATGACCGGGCATGCCTCCGTGGACTCAGCTGTCGAATCCTTAAGGAGGGGAGCGTACGACTATCTCAGAAAACCCTTTGATTTTGACCAGCTTCTGAACAGGGTGGGCAATGCACTTGACCAAAGTAGATTGAAGAAGGAACATGAACTTGTCAGCGGAAAACTTGAGCTAACGGAAAGGCGATACCAATATTTGGTCAATGCTTCCCCGGATATTATTTACACTCTCAATACGGACGGAATGTTTACATTTGTTAGTGGCGCTGTCGAGTCTCTTCTTGGCTATAAGAGTAACCAGTTGGTTGGCAAACACTATACCTCCATCGTATTTGAAGACGATATGGGCAAAGCCAAATGCCATTTTAACGAGAGGAGAACCGGTATGCGCGCCAGTACGGGTGTAGAATTGAGACTAAACCGTCTCCAGGACCTGAGTAGCCGAAATGGATATTTGACGGTGGAGTTAAAGGCGATGGGGGTCTATGATCTACCGGATGTACGGGAAAACAAGGAGTTTAGAGGGACTTACGGAGTGGCAAGAGACATAACCGATCGTAAACGCCTTGAAGCTCAATTACTACAAGCCCAGAAGATGAAGGCGATTGGAACGCTTGCAGGTGGCGTTGCCCACGACTTCAACAACTTGCTTATGGGTATAGAGGGACACACCTCTTTGATGTTTCTGAATGTCAATGCCGACCATCCCCATTTTGAACATGTAAAGGGGATTGAGGATATGGTGAAACGAGGGGCATATTTGACAAAGCAACTTTTGGGTTTTGCCCGGGGCGGGAGATACGAGGTCAGACCTACTGATCTCAACGAACTCATCCAGAAGAGTGCGGATATGTTTGGTCGCACAAAAAAGGAAATCAGAATACACAAAACATGTGAAGAGGATGTGCGGACAGTCTCAGTAGACCGGGCACAGATCGAGCAGGTGCTGTTAAATCTCTATGTGAATGCCTGGCAGGCGATGCCGGGAGGCGGCGACCTTTATATTCGAGGGGAAAACGTCACACTTGACGAACATGCTGCTACTCTTTTTGGAGCAGGACCTGGCAATTACGTTAAGGTATCCGTAACCGATACTGGCGTTGGCATCGACGAAGAGACGCAACAGCGCATCTTCGAGCCCTTCTTTACTACCAAAGAGATGGGTCGGGGAACCGGCCTGGGACTGGCTTCTGCTTATGGCATCATCAAGAATCATGGCGGCATCATAAACGTTTACAGCAGAAAGGGGCAAGGGACCACCTTCAACATTTACCTCCCTGCTGCACCAGGGTTGATAAGTCAGAAAGATCCGGAAGACAGAGAAATAGAGATCCAGAAGGGACACGAGACAGTTTTACTTGTGGACGATGAGGATATGATCATTGATGTTGGCGAAAAGATGCTAAAACAAATGGGCTACAAGGTGCTACTGGCCAACAGCGGAAAAACGGCAATAGAAGTCTACAAGAGGCACGAGGACAAAATTGATCTGGTTATCCTCGACATGATCATGCCGGACATGGGTGGCGGTGATGCCTATGACACACTCAAAGGGATCAACCCGGACATAATAGTTCTCCTTTCAAGCGGATACAGCATAAACGGCCAGGCCACCGAGATACTGGAACGGGGCTGTGATGGCTTCATCCAGAAACCCTTCAATATGAGCAAGCTGTCCCAGGCAATACGAAAGACCCTCGACAATTGAGAGAATTTAGGGCCTGTGCCTCCTTCAACTCTCCAACATTCCATTGTTCCACCCTGTTCCTCCGCCTCACATGATCATGAAAGAATAGACCTGTCAGTTTGCCACGCTCTTCAACTGAGAAGTCCCTGTCAAAGGACAGAAAAGATACTCGTCATTCATCAAGGAGCCTTAGGGGATCTGATTCTTAGCTTTCCGGCACTTGTATCCTTGAAGAATGAGAGGAAAGCCTCTGTGGCCCTTTTGTGTTCAAGTGAGTTGGGAAAGATGGCACATGAGCTGAACATAGTAGAGGCATATTTTCCTCTTGAAAGTGCCCGTTTCTCTACTCTCTTTTGCGAATCCATGACACCCTTTGTGAAGACATTCATAGGTGACTATGATACCATCATCTTGTTCAGTTTTTCAGAAGCCATCGAGCATTATGTGAAACATAATCACCCCGGAGAAGTCTACAGAATAGACCCTCGGCCTCCAGTTGATGAGGAAATTCATATTGTTCCATATCTTATGAAGCAGTTGCAGATAAAGCGTCTGCTGATTAGTCCAAATATCTTTTGCTCATTCACATCAGGGGCCACGTCAATCTCATCTGGCCCCGATGATAATTTGCCCTGCCAAGAACGCGTGGTTGTCATACACCCTGGCGCTGGTAGCCCAAAGAAACGGTGGCCAGTGGAAAATCTTGTTCAGGTAGCTAGAATTATTAGGAGTGAAAAACTTGGCGAAGTGGTCTTTATGGTGGGGCCGGCTGAATCAGACCTCGTGTCAATTGTCAAATCCAGGTCAGAAGATGGCTTTCGAGTTTGTGAGGTTTCCGACCTTTTCTATCTCATGGGCCTCGTGCGGCGAGCGAGATGTCTTATCGGCCACGATTCTGGTGTGACCCATCTTTCCGCTTTCATTGGAACTCCCACGGTTGCAATCTTCGGGCCTTCGAATCCAAAGAGATGGTCGCCATTGGGTCGCGCCACAAAGATACTCAGAGGGGCCTCGGACTGCACCCCCTGTTTTGAAATGGAGGCAGCCAGGTGTGACGATCCTCAATGCCTCAATGGGGTGTCGGTGAACATGGTGCTCGACGCCGTGAGAAAACTGGCATCCTGAGACGGAAGCTGTGATGGAAAATTCCCGCCAGGCTCAATTGCTTGATGGATTCTTGGGATCAGCCCTCGGGACCTTTGTGGGGGATACTCTGGGCGAGCCTGTGGAGGGTTGGCCTCACAGGGCAATCTACAGCCGGTTCGGGCTTCTTGATACAATGGTTCGGGAAGAAGCACGTTACACTGACGATACGCAGATGATGATAGGAATCCTGGAGACCCTTGAAGAAAAAGGAGGGTTCGATCCTGCAATATGTGCCAGGAAATTCCAAGAAAACTTCGAGCCATCGCGTGGCTATGGCCGACGCATCTTTGGCGTCGTGGAGAGGATCAGGGAGGGCATTCCCTGGGATCAGGTGGGTACAGACAGTTATGGTAATGGTGGTGCCATGAGAATAGCCCCCATCGGTTGTTTTTACTACCGTGATCTGAAAGCCCTCAAAGAAAACGCCATCCTGAGCGCTCGCATCACGCACAACCATCCGGAAGGGCTGGCTGGCGCAGTAGCCCAGGCATCAGCAGTAGGACTGGCGCTTCAACACGGCCTGTCCCAAGAACCGATCAAGCCGGTGAGCTTCCTGGATAGGATAGTGCCCCAGGTAAAGGATGTAGACAAGAGATTTGCCGAATATCTTGATGCAATCAGATCAATTCCCAGTGGGTCCGTGATTGAAGTTATTGAGGGAATCACAGGCTCATATGGACTAAGTTTGAGGGCCATCGAGTCGGTACCAGCAGCTCTTGCTGCCTTTTTGTTGACCCATAGCTTCCGGGAAGCAGTCATATCGGCAGTCAACTTGGGTGGTGATACAGATACCATCGGTGCCATGGCAGGTGCGGTGGCAGGTGCTTACTATGGATATGACCAGATACCGCAGGAGTGGTTGAATTCCCTTGAAAACGGGGCCAAGGGGCGGGATTATGTGGTCAATTGTGTAAAAAATATTGTTTCGTCGTTGTCGAGTCCCCTGTGAGAAATTGGGCTTGTCCGGCATATTGCTTGGACAGCAATCACGACCAAACAATTACAAGGGGCTCACTTTTCATAACGAACTTGTAAAGATTGTTTAACCGTCGTATTATCCCCTTAAACAGGAAGACATGTCTTCCTGTCCCCAGCTCCAAGCTGTTTTGTGAAAAGTTCAGAATAGACCACGGGAATTCTGTGAGGTGATCTTTTATGAGCACGGACAAGACGGAAGACCATCGCCCTTGGGGTTACTACCAGGTCCTTTCAGATGAGCCGGACCACAAGGTCAAGCGGATCATCGTCTACCCGGGCAAGCGGTTGAGTCTTCAGCGACATCGCCGCCGGGCGGAACACTGGTACATTTTGAAAGGAAAGGCGATTGTGACTCGGGATGATGAGGAACTGCGCCTCAATGCCAGTGAAGCTGTTGATATTCCTCGGGGAGCCATACACCGCGTCATGAACCCCGGCGCCGATGATATGGTCTTTATTGAGGTGCAAACTGGTGATTATTTTGGCGAGGATGACATTGAACGGATAGAGGACGACTTCGGACGAGCATAATAATAACGCGTTGCAGAACGTTCAATTTTGTTGGGAATGTCTGCAGTCTAGATGAATCGGGACAAGGGACGCACACGCTGTTGAAATTCCATGAGTCGAAAACATGACTTCATTTTAAAAATGTTAAGGGGCAAAGCTTGACATGAACGAGGACGAACTAGACCTGGTTGTAGTTATTATGGCCGGAGGGGTTGGAACAAGATTCTGGCCGCTGAGTACGGAGGAGAGACCGAAGCAGTTTCTTAACCTGTTTGGCGACCGGACCTTATTACAAAAGAGCTTTGACCGCGTTTCCAATCTCGTGACGCCTGAGCGGATACTTGTTCTAACCAATGCGGCCTTTGTCTCAATAGTAAAGGAACAGCTTCCCCAAATTCCAGTCGAAAATATCATAGGGGAGCCCACAAGACGAGATACTGCTGCTGCCGTGGCTCTTGCTGCGGCGTTGTGCCGCAAACGTTTTGGCAACCCTGTCATGGCAACACTGACCGCAGACCATCTGATTGAACCTGTTGATCTATTCCAGAAAACCCTCCTTTCAGCGGCGCGCAGGGCAGTTGAGGATAATGCCCTGTACACCTTCGGCATTGAGCCAACCTACCCGGCCACAGCTTACGGGTACCTGGAACGTGGCCCACAGATTGCGGATGACCAGGGGATTGAACACTTCCATTTAGTTCGCTTCAAGGAAAAGCCTGATGTGGAGACAGCCCGACAGTATGTCGAGTCGGGCAGCTTTTACTGGAACTCCGGTATGTTCGTCTGGACTGTAGATGCCATCTTGAAACAGATCGAGTCCCATCTGCCGAACCACGCCAAAGTCCTTTCCGATGCTGTTGTCTTTGATAAGACGCCACAGTGGGATCATGCCCTCAAGGCGGCATTCGAGTTGCTTGATCCTGTGTCAATTGACTTTGGAGTGATGGAGAAGGCCCAAAAAGTGTGTTGTGTGGCGTCCAGGTTTTCCTGGCGTGATGTGGGGGGCTGGCTAGCACTGAAAAGCTGCCTTCCCGAGGATGAGACAGGCAACTACTGCAGAGGCAAAACTCTAACGCTAGATGCAACCGATAATCTGGTATTCTGTGAGGATCCAGAAGACACCACGGTTTTGATCGGTGTGAAAGACCTGGTGATTGTGCGTGCAGGATCACTAACCCTAATAACTCACAAGGATCGCGCCGAGGATCTGAAAAAGCTTGTGCAGTCTATGGAAAAGAAATAGGAGACTCATCTGTTGCCAGGGCGAACCAGCCAGTACAGCGGCTGTTGACCAGGCCACTGCACCGTCAACTTGCAATAGACTGTAAGGGAACGTTTCTTCTGTGCCTCTCAAATCTCGACAGTGTTATCAGTCTCTTGTCAGGCGTCAATTGTTTTGATCTTTTCAACGAGTTAGGCAAACACAGGACTGACCAAATCTCTCTTACTATATGCAATTGATCTGACTGGTTCTGCGGCTCCGCGACCTACAATTTCAGGCATAATCGGATACTAACTGAAGGTTTGGAAGTAGAAAAAGGCTATAGAATGTTGCCTTGCAACGATTTGGGTAATAACTTGTCAGAACTTGACATTTTAGGCATAAGTCTGATAGTGTGCTTCAGAAAGTAGGACTGCAAATTTTTCTCGGGAATGGTCTGACTAAAGGGGGAGACAAATGGCAAAAAAGATCTTGGTAGCAGTCGATGAATCGAAGAACTCCATGAAGGCGGTTGAGTATGTAGCAAAAAGCATGCAGCCTGCAGGAACTGTCACATTACTTAGTGTTATTCCCGATGCCGCTGCAGCATGCGACTTGGACGGCCCCTCCCTTACACCTCTATTTAAGCAAAGTAGGAAGGCATTTTGTGCTATAGAAGACACCAAGAAAGACCACTTAAAAGAGTTTATGGAAAAGGCGAAGAAAGTTCTGGTGGAAGCAGGTTATCCTTCCAAGAATGTGACTGTGAAAATCCGAAAGAAGAAGTCGGGTATAGCGAGAGATATCTTAAGGGAGGCCCAGAGGGGGAAATACACGACCCTTGTCCTCGGCAGAAGGGGCTTGTCCGCTATCAAGGAGTTTTTGTTTGGAAGTATTTCCCATAAAGTAGTTCAACTTGCAAAAAATGTCTCTGTCATAGTGGTTGATTGACTACACGACTCTGTTTTAACTGAACGTCTCCGGAATGGCTTTTCTTCCGGAGATTTGTTTTTCGGCGTCTCTCGCATGCATGTATTATTTCGGTTTGTTTGACACCCCAGTATCTGGAGGTCCTGTTGGACGATCCATCGTCGATACTTCTCCTGACGCTCCTTATTCTTCTACTAATCTGTTCGGGTTTCTTTTCTGGAACGGAGACAGCGCTCTTTTCTCTGAACCGCGTTGAGCGGCGGCGTCTCAAGGAAGGGAAATCAGTCCACTCGCAGCTCATTGCAAGGGCGCTGCAGCGACCTCGTGAATTGCTTTCAACGATTCTCTTTGGGAACACTCTCGTCAATGTGGCCACATCAGTAACGGCGACGCTTCTATTCCAGAAGCTCCTCACCGCGCACAGCCTTGCAGCGGCGATTGTTGTGGACTCACTTCTGGTGCTTTTCATTGGCGAGATCATTCCCAAGACAATCGCGGTCAACCAGGCCATGCCTTTGTCGCGTGCTGCCATTAAGCCGCTTCACTTCTTTGCAAAGTTCTCCAGTCTCTTGGTATGGGTTTTTGACCGTTCCGCCAGCGGGATCCTTCGGGTACTCAAAGTCCCCGAGGAAGCCGGCGGGGCACTGAGTCCATCGGAGGTAGAAATCCTTTTCGAGGAAGCCGGCCGAAGGGAGACCATCACCCCGGAGGAACGGCGTATTGCAAGCAACATCATGCGCTTTTCAGAGACTACTACTGAAGAGATCATGACGCCCCGCGTGGATGTTGCAGCCGCCCCACTTGACATCTCCCGTGAAGCGTTGGAACAGGTGATGATAGAAGCGCGCCATTCCCGCGTCCCTATCTACGAAGAGAGCATTGACCACGTCGTGGGCTTTGTAAGCACAAAGGAATTCTTCCTAAATCCTAACCTGGAGATTCGTGAACTCCTCAAGCCGGTCGCCATCTTTCCCGAAGGTGCAAGGGTTCATCGGGTCTTTCGCCATATGCAACAAAATTTACTCAACATGGCAGTGATAGTGAACGAGTATGGCGTAACCTCCGGAATTGTGACTATGGAGGATCTGGTAGAGGAGATTGTTGGCGAAATCTATGACGAATACGAGGAGGCCGAGGAGCTCATTCAGCCCGTTGGCCCGGATGAGTGGCTTGTGCTCTGCCGCGCCCCCATCGAAGATGTCAATGACGCATGCGGCCTGAGTCTTCCCGAGGGCGAATCCGTGACGCTCAACGGATACTTGTGTGACGAGTTTGGAGAGATCCCGGTCCCGGGACGGGCCATTGAGCAAAATGGTGCGCGTTTTACTATCGAGCAGTCCACGCGGAGACGCATTCTAAGTTGTCGGGTGAAACGGCTTGTCGAGAGAGCTGGAGCAGATGATGTTTGAGCTGGCCATGCTATTTTTGTGCATTCTGGGTTCGGGCTTCGGCTCAGGCTCGGAGACCGCTCTCGTATCGGCAAGCAGAACGCGCCTTCAGCACATGGCCTCTGAAGGTCTGCGCAGCGCAAGGCTTGCCCTTGGAATCCTCAACCGAAGGGAACGTATCCTGGCAGCCACACTCATCGTAACCAACGTCTGCAATATTGCAGCGGGTGCTATTGCTACGGTTAGTTTCCAGCGCTGGATCGGCTCACTGGCGCCGATCGCGGCCACAGTAGTCGTGACTTGCGTCCTGCTGGTCATTAGCGAGATCGTTCCAAAGGCCTATTTCCGACACCATGCAGACCAGATGCTGGTCAGGGCCGCAGTGGTATGGAAGTTTTTATCTTGGATTCTGGCGCCAATCACCTTTCCGGTCGAGGTCTTGACCAACTTGGTATTTCGTCTTTTCGGAAGCCGTCCCAGGAGCCTCTATACGACAAGGGAGGAAATTAAGCTTGTCCTCCAAGAATCGGGTGAGACAGGCGGACTTGGCAGGCACGAGCAGGAGATGCTCGAGTCAACGCTCGATTATGCGACCACGATAGTCCGCGAGGTCATGGTCCCCATATCGGAAGTCGCACTTCTCCTGGAGACCGCCCGAAGCGAGGAACTGATCTCACTTGTACGTATGCAGCCATACACTCGTATCCCGGTCTACCGTGAACGTGTCGATCAGATCGTGGGACTGGTGAATGTGTTTGATGTGCTATACGACAAGCAGAGGAAGACTTTCCTCCGGCCGCACGTGCGACCCGCCCGCCTGGTCCCCGACACTAAAGGTATCGACAAGCTCTTCGTCGAGATGCAGCGGGCACGCGAGAGCCTGGCCGTCGTCGTGAACGAATTCGGGGCGTGCATTGGTATTGTAACGCTTGAGGACATCATCGAGGAGATCTTCGGTGAACTTGCTGACGAGCATGAGGATGCCACGCCGGAAATTCAGAAAATGGGGCCCGGACGTTTTAGGGTCAGCGCCCTAACCAATATTGATGACCTAAATGACGAAACCGGATTTGCAATCCCAAAGGTGGGATTTGAAACAGTGGGCGGATATGTCCTACATCGCCTGGGCCGGATTCCTCGGAAAGGCGAGACCTTTACTGACGGAAATCTTGACGTACACGTTATTGAGGCAGATCGCTACGGCGTAAAGATGGTGGAACTGACCCAGAAGGAACCTGAAACCTCACCCGAAGACGCAGGCTAAGTTATGAATCCAATCTTGATGGTCTCGTAAAAAGTCATCAGGAGGACGGCAAGGTAAAAAGCTCCAGATGCAAGGCGCGCAAATCTTGAGGAGTGAGGCGTACTTACGGTACGTCGCAACGACGAAAGATGAAGCGCAACACCGCAGATGGACTTTTTACGAAGCCGTCAAACTTGAATTGCAAAAGCGATCCCCAACCGTCAGCTTGCTGCGGGAAGTCTCGACACTGATTGGAAGCAACGCCTATCCCCTTTTGAGAATCTTCCCTATTTCACCAGAAAGCTCTTTCATGGTGAAGGGCTTTTGAATGAAACCATTGCAACCACGTTCCAAGATCTTGCTTGCCTCACCATCAATGCTGAAACCACTCGAAAGCAAGACCTTTATATCCGGGTTGATGTCTTTCATACGGTCATAGGCCTCACCACCACCCATACCAGGCATAACAACGTCCAAAACCACAATATCTATCTTATCCTGATTCTTCCCATAAACCTTGACCGCCTCTTTTCCGTCTTGGGCTAATAGTACTCGGTAGCCCAAAGCCTCTAGCAGTTCCCGACCTACTTCCAGGATGACTTCTTCATCGTCGACTAGTAGTACTGTTCCTGTTCCTTTGACTAATCGCTCCTCGGTCTTGGCAACTTGTCGGACCTTCTTCTTTGATGCAGGTAGATAAATACTGAAGGTAGTCCCACGCCCTCTGGTGGAATCAGCGTCAATATAACCGCCATGCCCCTTGATGATACCATAAGCAGAAGCCAGGCCCAGACCGGTGCCCCGCCCCATCTCTTTAGTGGTGAAGAACGGATCAAATATGCGCTCCATGGTCTTTTTGTACATGCCCGTGCCTGTGTCGGTCACTGCTAACAGGACATAGCTCCCCGGCTTTGGCTCATAGAGTTTACCTTTCATATCCTTGTGTGTGACATTTGTGGTCTTCAAGGTCATATCCCCACCACCTGGCATGGCATCTGCGGCATTCACACAAAGATTCAAAAGCACCTGTTCTATCTGTGTCGAGTCTGCCTCTACAGCAAATAGGTCTTTGGCAAGCTCTCGGTGAATCGTGATCTGCTTTTTTGTCCTGCCAAACGTGTCAGATGTATCTTCCACTAATCGGTTCAGGTCAAGGGGTATGACCTCATATTTTCCCTTCCTCGCATACCCAAGGAGGTGTGAGGTGAGTCTGGCTCCACTCTGAATCTGCTTTTCAATGTTCTTCAACCTTTCGTAGTCGGGGTGGGCCTGATCTATACCCATTTGCATTAAGGAAACATTTCCCTGAATGCCCATTAACAGGTTGTTGAAGTCATGAGCCACACCACCAGCTAGAGTGCCTACAGCCTCTATCTTTCGGGAATATTGGAGCTGGGCTTCAAGCTTTTTTTGTCGTGTCATGTCTCGCAGAAAACAAAGCACTGCCGGTTTGGCTTCCCATGTGATAAGAACCGCGTTGACTTCTACCCATAATTGTTCACCGGCTCTGTTTATGATTCTGAAAGAATAAGTGTTCGGCACATCCTCCCCGTTCAGTCTTTTCTTGTGCCTTTCCACGACCATATCTCTGTCTTCCGGTCCAATAAGATCAGCAAAAGGGGTGGCAGCCAAATAGTCCGCAGAATATCCGGTGATTTCCCTTACCTTTGGATTGGGAAATTTTACTACTCCGTCCTGCACGACGAAAATGGCGTCATTGGCATTGTCCACTGCAAGGCGATATTTCCTTTCGGACTCCAGCGCGGCCTCCTCCGCACGCTTGCGCTCGGTAATGTCTTCTGCCGCACATACAACGTATTCAATATTTCTATCTTCATCCAGTTTGGGAGTCTTTGTAATGGATAATAAGCACAGTTCACCTTCTCCGTTCTTAACCCATTCTTCCGTGCGAACCTTTGTTTTCGACTCAAAGACTTCTCTGTTGCCGGCAATACAAACCTCGGCCTCTTCTTCACTAAAAATGTTGTGTATATTCTTGTTCGCCACGTCGCTCTTTTGCACCCCCAAGAACTCTGCTAGGGCCTTATTTACCGCACCATGATTTTCCAAATCTGTCAGGTACCACACCTGGGTATCAATATTGTCGAGGAGTAGAGCTTGTTCCTCTGACATCTTATGCAGAGCCTCCTCAGCTCGTTTACGCTCTGCAATACTGTCCTCTTCGATCTGAAAGATATCCCAGAAAAGGCGAGCAGCGACGTGGTCCATGAATCGTACGTGCTTCGGCTTGGTTCGAGGTATCTCATTGGCCACTTCCTCGCGGGCCGTTAGCTCAATTATCATATGAAGATCTTTGAGCCGGTATAGATCCCTGTAATCTGTTGTTGTATAAATCCCTTGTTCCTGAGCATACCTGTAACCGACTGCATCTTGATAGAGATCTGCCACCCCTACAATCTTCATGCGGAGTCGTTTGAGCTTTCTGGCAAGAATCATTTCGATAACCGCCTTACATCCACGACCGCCGCCAACAATGCCAACGTTAATGGCCTCGAGTTGTTCCATCATCTTATCCTTTTGCAACAGTGCTCAAAACAGAACTCTCCCTTTTTCACGCGGAGACACCCATACTCGGATTTCGGGGATGCGGTGAACTGCTTGGCGATCAGAGAGGTGATTCGCTGTGTGCACACCGTGCTGAGCCCAGCAGGTCCGCTATGACCGATAATCAGCATTGATCCTGACATAATCCACGGAGAAATCGCAGGTATGGACGACTGCACCTTCACTGCCCATATTCAAATCAATAGTGATCGTAAAACGATGGCTCTTCAGGACCGTGGCAGCGTCTGCTTCGGTCTTTTTGCCACAGCCCTGCCCATCCTTTACCACGTGCACGTTGTCAAAAAGAATATCAATCGTTTCCGGATTAATCGGCACACCAGCCCGTCCTACGGCGGCCATAATTCGGCCCCAGTTGGCATCCTCTCCAAAGATGGCTGTCTTCACCAGCGGAGAATTGGCAACCGTGTAAACGACCTGTTTGGCATCATGCTGGTTTAGTGCTCCTTCCACTTGGATAGTCACCAGTTTGGTCGCCCCCTCCCCATCTCTGACGATCTCTAGAGCAAGTGTGAAGAGGACCTCATTTAAGATTTTCTGGAATGCCTCAGCGCATGAAACGTCCTCCAGGCTCAGGCCGGACAGGCCGTTGGCAAGGAGAAGAACCATGTCGTTCGTGCTGGTATCCCCATCGACTGTTATGGCATTAAACGATCCCGCTACCGCATCCTTTAGGACCTCACCAAGGAGATCGGGCCTTGCACTGATGTCTGTGCAGACAAAACATAGCATGGTTGCCATATCCGGCAGAATCATCCCGGCCCCTTTGGCCACCGCAGCCACGGTAAAAGTCTTGTCGCCTATCTTACCCTGTTTCGAAACGGTCTTAGGAAAGGTATCAGTCGTCATGATGGCCTCGGCCACGTCATAAAGCCCCGAGGCGCTGAGCTGCCCGGCAAGTTTGGGCATAGCAGCTTCAATGGCGGAAACGTTCACGCGCTTGCCAATAACTCCTGTGGATGATACCAACACTAGATCTTCGGGTATCCCGAGGGCTGCTGCTGCGGCACCTGCCATGGCCTTGGCGTCTTCGATACCTCGTTGGCCTGTACACGCATTGGCGTTGCCGCTGTTTGCCACAATGGCCTGACACAGCCCGGCCTTGATCCTCTCTTTATCAAGGAGTACTGGAGCCGCCTGGACCTGATTGGTCGTGAAAACACCGACTGCACAGGCAGGCACTTCAGAGAAGATCATGCCCAGATCCTTCTTACCGTCCTTTTTTAGCCCGGCGGCCACGGCACCGGCCACAAATCCTGGAACTTCCAGTTTCATCTTTAACCTAAACTCCCTGTTGTCCGTCCAGAAGTGGTGGGTTTTGTCCCGAGACAAGGCCGCACAGAGATTTCTACCACGGTCCCGCAGGGGCGGCGGGATACGTTTGGAGAACGCCGCTTATCGGGAAAAGATCCACTGATGGATGAGAACTGATTATTTCCCGCAACACTTCTTGTATTTCTTCCCACTGCCACACGGGCAGGGCTGATTACGGCCCACTTTCTCTTTGGAACGCCGCACCGGTTTTTTTGCCTCCTCACCCCCGTGTGAAAAAACGAGCTTGTCCTGCTCAGCCTTTTCCCGTGCAGCTATCTGCTCAGGTCGAGCAATCTGGACGCGAAACAGGAACTTCACTGTTTCTTCCTTGATTCGCTCAACCATCTCCGTGAACATCGCAAAGCCTTCCCGCTTATAAACGACCAGCGGGTCCTGCTGGGCATAACCTCGGAGCCCTATCCCTTCTTTCAGATGATCCATGGCAAGGAGATTCTCCTTCCACAGATTGTCCACAACCTGAAGAACGATCATCCGTTCCAGCCCTCGAAACTCCTCGGCCCCGAAGTCCGCCTCCTTTTCTTCATATATCTTAATGGCCGATTCAAAGATCGATTCAGCAAGTCCATCCCGGGTGAGGCCGTCCATGGTAGCACGGTCTATCTTGAGATGGAAACCAAACTGGAAGTAAGCGGCTTCCCTTAGGCCTTTCCAATCCCATTCTTCAGGGAGCACTTTTTCATCCGCAAACCTGTCGGCAATCGTTTCCGATAACTCCCTTATCATCTCTTCAATGTCGGGCTTGAGGCTTTCCCCGCTCAAGGCCTCACGGCGTTGCTTATAGATTACCTCACGCTGCTGATTCATAACATCATCATACTTCAAAAGCTGTTTCCGTATTTCAAAGTTGTGGGCCTCCACCTTGCGCTGGGCATTCTCTATGGCCTTGCTGATCATGCCATGCTCAATCGGCTCACCTTCCTCCATGCCAAGCCGAGCCATGATAGATCCCATCCGCTCGCCCCCGAATATACGCAGTAGATCGTCCTCCATGGAGAGATAGAATCGCGAGGAGCCTTCGTCCCCCTGACGGCCGGATCGACCTCGTAGCTGGTTGTCAATTCGTCTACTCTCATGCCGTTCAGTTCCGAGGATGTGAAGGCCTCCGAGTTCCTTCACCCCTTCGCCGAGGACAATGTCCGTACCGCGCCCAGCCATGTTGGTGGATATGATTACATTCCCTTTTTGGCCCGCCATGGCCACAATTTCAGCCTCCCGCTCGTGATTCTTGGCATTTAAAACCTCGTGTTTGATCCTGGTTTTGGCGAGCATGCGACTCAGTTTTTCCGATTTATCAATAGAGATGGTCCCCACGAGCACAGGCTGTCCGTTCTTGTGAAGTTCCTCGATTTCTTCAACCACCGCCTTAAATTTTTCGACTTCAGTCTTGTAGATAACGTCCCGATAGTCTATTCGAATCATCGGTTCGTTATTCGGGATGACCATGACATCCAGGTCGTAGATCTTCTTGAATTCAGGAGCTTCGGTGTCGGCAGTTCCTGTCATGCCGGCCAATTTGTCATACATTCTGAAGTAATTCTGGAAGGTGATAGTCGCCAAGGTCTGGTTCTCCTCAGCCACGGTCACCCCCTCTTTTGCCTCAACAGCCTGATGCAACCCGTCGCTCCAGCGTCTGCCTGGCATCATTCGGCCGGTGAATTCATCCACGATGACCACTTGCCCGTCCTTGACCACGTATTGCACGTCCCTGTCGAATAACCAGTACGCCTTGATCAGCTGCCGTGTAACATGAAACCTTTCGGAGGCTTCACGGTGAAATGCTTCGGCCTTACGGCGCTGTGTCCTCTTTTCCATGCTGGTTAACTGATCGTTTTCGTCGATCTTTCCCAACTCCTCGTCGAGGTCTGGTACGATATAATCATCAACGTGCCCACCATAGATCAGCTTGAGACCTTTGTCGGTGAGTTCAACGAGATTCTGATTCTCATCAACGGTGCAAAGAAGGTCCTGATCAATCTGAGGAAGCAGTTTATCGGTGGACAGCTGGCCTTCCAGTTTATCCAGCCGTTTCTTAAACCCTGTCTGCTTTGCAATTAAATCTAGAAACCGAGCATTCTTGGGATCTCCCCGTTTGACCTTCAGCAAAAGCTCAAGGACACCATCTGTGTCACCTTCTTCCTCAAAACCTTTTACTGCATTATCCAGCATGGAGCTTATTAGGCGATCCTGATGCTGTTTCAGCTTGATAACCTGCGGCTTCACTTCCTCGTATATTCTATCGCCAGCCTGCTCAACCGGACCCGAAATGATCAGCGGTGTCCTGGCCTCATCGATCAGTATGCTGTCCACCTCGTCGACAATGGCATAATGAAGCTCTCGTTGCACCAAAGACTCCAAGCCAAACTTCATGTTATCACGCAGGTAGTCAAACCCGAACTCGTTGTTTGTTCCGTAAGTGATGTCAGCATTATAGGCTTCCTGGCGTTGAGAGTCGTCCAACCCGTGGACAACGGTAGCCACCGACAGGCCCAAAAAACGGTAGATGCTGCCCATCCATTCTGTGTCCCGCCCGGCTAAGTAGTCATTGACAGTAACCACGTGTACACCACGGCCGGTCAGGGCATTCAAATAGGCCGGGAGGGTAGCTGCAAGGGTCTTTCCTTCACCGGTCTTCATTTCAGCAATCTTTCCCTGGTGGAGCACAATCCCTCCAATTAATTGCACGTCAAAATGGCGCATCTTCAATGTACGAACCGAGGCTTCCCGAACCACGGCATAGGCCTCTGGAAGCAGTTCATCCAAGGAGGCGCCCTGATCAATCCGTTCCTTGAAAGCTTTGGTCTTGGCTCTTAACTGATCATCACTCAGGGCCTGCGTCTCGTGCTCCAGAGCGTTAATCTGTTGAACGATGGGTGTCAGCCTGTTAAGCTCACGCTCATTCTTACTTCCGAATACCTTCTTTAAGACTCCCGAAATCACGATAAGTTTTTCTAACCTCCCCTGATACTTCCAAATTTCTCAGAACTTCCAGCAGGGCCTTTATATTGGCCTTGCTGACAAGTTGATAGTCCCATTTCTGTACTCTTTTGAACTTGTTGACCTTTACCCGACGTGGTTCATCGTTCGGCCAAACCTCGACAGAACACGCCGCAGGAACAAAGTATGATACCAAAATCCGCTTCTGTGTCAAAGGTAATTCCCGGATTTTACCGGACAACTTCTTGAAAAAGAAAAAGCCAAGTGCGATCAGCCCATAGCCTCCCACCTGGCTTTTTTTACCGGCTCATCCGTCCTAAGCCAACCACTCGACCTCACAACCGAGTGACCCTAACGCTTATGAACGGTGATCGAGTATCAAATTGTTACCGCTCTTATACAATAAGCAAAATTAAAAGTAAAGGAACAAGTTTAACCATATTGGGCACTTGTGTCTATCCGCTTGATTTCCTGGGGATAAAAATTGGCCGAAGACTTATTGCTAATGGCGGATTGGCTGAAGAAGAGGGAAAATCTATGGAGTTTGAAAAGATATCAAATGCATATCATAACATTTTGAGGATGGTCGAAACTAGAGATAATATGGCATTATCTTGGATCTGGTCTGATTCGAGATTAATAGCAGAAATTGTAACTTTGGGGCTATGTGGCTGACACTCAATATGTGGACATTCAGACAAAAAAGGCAGCCCCATCTGCCTTCTCATTGGGGTTTGATAACATCCTCTTAGAATCGTGGCTCTTTGAAATTACAGAATCGAAGATCAGAGAAAGCAAATTACTAAACGAGCACTATAAGATGTATGTCTGAGCTCTGTTCTTTACTTGCTTGGAAAGTCTGAAGGTGGAGAATTGGAAGGCTTCTTTTCTTTGCCTACTTCTTCATGGCAGCTCCGACAACCTGTAATGCTTCCTCCTGCCCTTTGTATCATAGCCTCATATTTCTTAGGCTTC
>JBEQLC010000070.1:0-8354 GCA_040326175.1 Desulfobacteria bacterium
TGGTCGCAGTGCTTCTAATGGTCTTCTTCAATGCGGCTGAGGTCGGGGCACACTGTGAGATTCCCTGTGGAATCTATGATGATGAGATGAGAATCAATATGATCGCTGAGCATATTACCACTATTGAAAAGGCGATGAAGCAGATCGTTCAATTAGGAGGCGAGAAACATACGAATCACAATCAGCTGGCCCGGTGGGTTGTGAACAAAGAATACCATGCAAATGAGTTGCAGCACATAGTCACTCAGTATTTTATGACCCAGCGAATCAAGCCTGACGCCAAGAAATACTCCGAGAAATTGACGTTACTGCACAAGATGCTGATTCACGCTATGAAGTGCAAGCAGACGACTGATCTGAACCACATTGCCACACTTCGGTCTTTCTCAAGGGCATTCCAAGATCTATATTTAGGGCACAGTCAGAAGTAGTACCCAATGGCGGACTCGCATTAGTTAGTTTCCATCCATAAATGGCCCTTTTCCGCAATCTCGGCGTCAATCTGCGGGATCGCTTGTGCGACGTACCAAATGTACGCCTCCGCGCAATCCCTTGATTTTCTTGACCTTGCGAAAAATTCCTCATTTCTGAATTGGAAACTCACGCTCGTGCCTATGATTAAAGAATTGATTCATGGATGGGCACTAGCCTAAGATCGGACCGTCAATTCCTTGTCTCCCTATGTTCAAGGGTGATTGGTTGTTTTAAAACCGGGCGCTTTGCACCCGGTGCAACCGCAACGATCAACGCACTCGCGTGCGGTCGTTGACTCGGGCAAAGAGTAAGAGTATTCGTATTTCAGGAAAAGGAGACTATCTATGGCAAAGATCGATTTTGGGGGTGTTGTAGAGACAGTGGTGACCTTGGAAGAGTTTCCTCTGGAAAAGGCCAAAAAGGTATTGGCCGATGAGACCGTAGCTGTGCTCGGATACGGCGTCCAGGGTCCTGCGCAGGCCTTGAACATGAAGGACAACGGCATTTCCGTTATTGTGGGTCAGCGCGAGGGGGGGGAGCGCTGGGAAAAGGCGATCCAGGACGGTTTCTTACCAGGAGAAACCCTCTTTTCACTGGAAGAGGCGGCCGAACAAGGGACTATCATCCAATATCTGATATCAGATGCAGGTCAGATGGCGGCTTGGCCCAGAATAAAGCCTTGCCTGAAAGAGGGTGATGCCCTCTATTTTTCTCACGGATTTTCCATAGTATTTAGAGACCAGACCGGAGTTGTGCCGCCTGAAAATATTGACGTGATTCTTGTGGCCCCTAAGGGATCAGGAAGAAGTGTGAGGCTGAATTTCTTGGACGGCAGCGGCATCAATGCCAGCTATGCAGTTTTTCAGGATTTTACTGGTAGGGCAGAAGAGAGGACCCTTGCTTTAGGAATGGCTGTCGGTTCTGGGTACCTTTTCCCAACTACCTTTGAAAATGAGGTCCATAGTGACCTCACAGGCGAACGAGGCGTGCTGATGGGTTGTTTGGCAGGAGTGTTTGAGGCTCAATACAACGTGCTGAGAAAAAATGGACACGGCCCGAGTGAGGCATTCAATGAGACTGTAGAAGAGTTGACCCAGAGCCTTATTCGGCTGGTGGCTGAAAACGGCATGGATTGGATGTATGCAAATTGCAGCACGACAGCCCAAAGAGGCGCTCTGGATTGGAAGGGCAAGTTCCGGGATGCTGTCACGCCGGTTTTTGAGGAGCTATACCATAGTGTGGTCTCCGGGGAGGAGACCAGAATAGTGCTGGAAGCCAACAGTGCACCGGACTACAGTAAGGGGCTCAGAAAAGAATTGGATGAAATGAAGAATTCGGAGATGTGGCGGGCCGGTGCGGCGGTCAGGGGACTGAGACCTGAAAACAGGTGAGAGTGAAGCCTCCCCGCCCTGAAGGGCGGGGAGGCTTCCCGGTAAGGAAGATAAACATTCTTGTATAGCTCCCCTTGACCCCGCCCTAAAGGACGGGCGTTCTGCCTTACGGCAGCACTTCGTGCGCGGGGAGCAAGCCGGTCAAACATAAAAACCAATGACTCTAACGTTAGGTCAACAACATCCTAGAAAGTTGTTCGCCAACCAAGTGTGTACCGTATATATTCGAGAACTTCTGAACTGTCCGACCTCTCAGCGTCCACATATTCGATTTGAGGGATAATCGTAGACCCCGGCGTAATCCAGTAATTCACCGCAAAGCTAAGCGTCTTATATTCATCGGTTAACATGGTGGTAGACGGAAAAGCGAGGTCCACATCGCTCCATTTTAACAATGTCCGCCACTTTGGATTGAACGTATACATCGCCCTTAGGTAGTACCCTTCATTATCCGCATCTGCTGTTCCGCCATCAAGAAGCGGTACGTTGTCGCGATGCCTGCTCAAATACTCTCCCGACAAGCTAAGCCCCTCGCGCTTGAAGTCAGCACCAACAGCGTATTGGAAAGCATCGTTGTCATCATCGTCATCCCACTTTCCCCAACCAACGGAACCCAGCAGCCGCACTCTACTGCCGAAACCGTAGTATTCTGGAGCAACGTGGAGCAGCACATTCTTTCTTCCGTTGTTGTCAACGTAACGACTCTCCTCGTCATCGCCATTTAGATAAGGATACAAATATACAGGCAAGGAAAACAGCTCGAAGTCGAAGTTTCTATAGATTTCAAGACCATTGGCTCGCCACGATTGCAGAGGGAGAAGGCCTTTATTGCCATGATATTGCTCATGCCACCACGTCTGTCTTGCATATTCCTCGCTGAAGAAAGGATAGAATGCCCCAACCTTAAACTCCACATCATACGGGTATGGTAATCGTCCACTCATGTATGCCTCGTCAAGGTCTGTATCAACAGAACTTGACGTTGACCTGCTTATGTCGCCCCCCAGGCCGGGCGTTGCACTGGCCAAAACGGAAATATGGGGAACGACATCAATAGACAGCCAATCCGTCAAGGTTTTGCTGACGTAAAGATAAAAGTCACTGATGCCGGCAGACAGGTTATTGTTCTGGTCTTTATCATTACGTTCCCCATCTGTTCGATCCAAGACGAAAAACTTGAAGTGGCCCCCAATCTTGACTTCCCTCTCCAACTTGTCAAAGACTCGAGAGGGCAAGCCTTCCAACGACTCAACAGACTCAGTAAGTTCAGCGACCTTTTCGACTTGCTCAGCCTGGGATTCCTGCTTCTCCTCCATCTCCTGCACCCGTATCTTTAGTTGGTCGATCGTTTGCTGCAAGCTCTCAATCTTTTCTTTCAGGTCCGACAGTTCACTGGGCATGGCAGGGCCTGCGTTTAGGAGTAAAAAAGCACAGGCGGTAATAAATATGATACTCGATTTCATTTTTGCCCCCCTTCTTCTGACTGCAGTAACCAAAGAGTTGTCCATGGCCTTTATGTGGTTAGTCTATGTGCCTTCTCCGTGAAACATTGAGAATATGTCGATTGATCGCCACCTTTTTCGCCTGTAGACAGTCAACTTAGACCGTTTCTCCCGTCCGATGACTCTCCCTTTACACAAAAATAATACTACCAGGTGATGTAACGGCTGTTCACCAGGCCCCCGATGAGCAAAAATGTCCCGAACAAGAGAGCGGCGTAACCAAATAGGTAGTAGAATAGGCGCCGGCCTGGCCTTGCCTCGGCTACCAGCATACGGTCCAACTTCCCGGTTTGCTCCAGCCGTGCAACCCATGCAGGCTTTTCGTGACGCAGGGAATCTATATGGGAACTTCCTTCGAACATCGCACGGTCCATGGGAAAATTGTGGCGGCGCAGATGTGCAATGAAAAAGTGAATGATAAATATATGCACCATGGCCAACATCGCCTCAATACGGTGGATCCAGAAGGCCACGTTCAGGAACCAGCCGGGCATGATGCGACTTGACGCAAGGGAATAGGCCAATATCAAACCGGTTGCGCCCAAGACGGGAATTCCCCAAAAAACCGCCCAGTAATCAAATTTTTCCCAGTACCCCCAGCGGTCGAATCGCGGGGCCTTGCCAATGCCCATGAACCATCCGACATGCTGAAAGAACTCTTTAATATCCCGGAGGTGGGGCACCAAGGAGTCGGGCTCAAAAAGAGCACCAGGAAATTTTCGCCAGTTGACCTTGAAAAGCAGGTACATCAGGTGCACAACAAAACCACTGACCAACAAGATGCCTACATACTTGTGGACAGCAAGTGACCCTTCATAACCACCGAAAACCCAGGCCAACCCTTTCCCCCAACCGGTTTCTATATACATGCGGGCCAAACCTGTACTCCCCTGAATCAGGAAAGACACAATAAGCAGCCCGTGAAAGAGCCGCTGGATTGCCGTAAATCGCACAACCCTATTCTTTTCGTTCGGATTCACCCTCGGCCTCATCCTTTTTCATGAAGAGCTCGCGAAAGCCCCACATTACCGTGTGCGGCAGAAAGACAACAAACGTACCGCCAGCCAGGGCAATCATTCCCCAGAACACATAAAACAGCACGGGAAAGGTTTTTCTCGTCGTGGCCATAGCCGGATTTGGAGCGTGTACCACGTAGGTTGCAAAAGATGCGCTGGATCCCTCGTGACACTTGGCGCACACATAGGCATGCCTTCGGATCGGGTTGAAAGGCGAGTAATAGTGCTCCAGGCTGGCTATGGGCTCCCCCCCATGGCACTGGCGGCAAGTAAGGTTGCCCCGAACCGTGTGAATGTCTCTAGTCTCTTTAATGTGGCAGTCTTGGCACCTCAAGTCCTTGTAAAACTTGATGCCCTGATGGGAGTCTGCCAGTCTCGTTCGAATCCGCACCCGAGCTGCCACTGGACTGTACGGGAACGGACCAGGCCTCACCCCGGGAATACTTATGAGCGGACGTTGGCGCAACGGTTTTGCCTCGTATTCTTCGTAAAAGCCTGTACTCACTTCTCGGTCCCTGTAACGGCGAATGGCAGAGGCCACCTCTTCCTGGGCCGGCAGCCCGGTAGGGAGAAGAAGCAGCCCGACCATCAGGACAGCTGCCGGCAAAACAGACCATCTGTCATGCCTCGTCGACATGATTCATCTTTCTCCCAGCTTATTGCGAACCTGTCTGATGCAGTCGCCGACCAACGCTAACCGACCAAGACTACCACCCTTCACCTTCCCCTTCTTCCTCCCCTTCAAACTCTGCCATCGACCCGGGGAAACCGGCCTCCTGGAGCTTTTTCAAGTCCGCATCTTTGTGCGCATGGCAGGCCTGGCACGAATTTGGGAGGTCCGGGTTCTTCAGGGTGTCAATAGGCAACACGGAAACAAACGCATGGCTGTGATTGTTTCCGGATTCGTCGCTCTTAACAAACCGCGGCATATGACAGCCTACACAGTTGCCGAATGAGTGGATCGCATGACCTAAGGTCTTGCTTAAGATGATATGGCATTCAAAGCACTGCTGGGAGCCTGCCGCTATGGTCTGCGAACGTGTGGGGGGCACGCCGATCTGATGGACATAATGGCAGGACGTGCAGGTCACGCCTTCCGTGAAGTGTCGCGATTGGAGCCAGTCAAGGTATTGCTGATGGTGGCCCTCCGTAAATGCGTCAACATACACCTCCTTGACATCCCCCGGCGGAAAGGAAGGAGAGCGAAAGTATATTTCTAAGGCCCTGCCAGGCTCGAATCCTACGGGCCACTCCGTCCCTTCGACTTTCGTGGCTTCCCCTCTATTGTGGCATGACCCACAAATCTGAACGGCCACGCCCATAGTGAGCTTGGCGGGATTGACTATGGTCTGCCGCTTTTCAAAGACGGCAGTTTTGGGCAGAGCCGCATGCCAGGAACCTTTTCCATGACAGGCCTCGCAGGCCACGCCGGGTTCTTTGAACGTGTTGTTTTCAACGTCCACGCCCGTGGCGTGGCAGCCACCGCACTTTGGAATCCACGGCCGCTTGTCCCAATTTCCCTCGTAATAGGCGTCCCAAGTATGCGTTTCAATGTCGTACCGGACCGGGGCAACGTAAAGCTCATCAGCCTTTTTCACCAGAAAGAACTGTTTCCACTGGCTACCCATGGTGTATTGAATCTCTTCCGCCTTTGGCACATAGATCTTGTCCGGGGGCACGTACAGCACATCATCGGATCTTGCAAGGCCCTGTCGTATCGTCTGCTCATTCAAATCGACGAGAATAGCATCTCTGTTCTCGAGCGCATCTTGGAGCCCCCGGCTGTGTAATGTCATCTTCCAAGAGTCGTAATGCTCCAGGTGACACATTTTGCACGTGTCTGATCCGACAAAAGTCTTCGGCTGTGACGTCAGTTCTTCAATATCTATCGGTTGCTCCCTGCCACAGCCTCCCAATGCCACGGCCATGATGTACAGTACCAGTACCCTTACGAAGCCCTTGCTATTCATAGTCTCCTCCTCATACCAGGTTCCGCATTCTTTCCGGGGGACGTTTGATTTCCGTGCGCCGCCGAATCGCCTCCTTTGTGGCTCGCCTTTGACCGGCTCGCTCCCCGCGCACGAAGTGCTGCCGCAAGGCAGAACCCCGGTCCTTTAGGGCGGGGTCAAGGGGAGCTATACAAGAATGTTCATCTTCCTTACCGGGCGCGTAAGCCCGCGCAGCGAACCCCCGCCCTTTAGGGCGGGGAGGCTTCACTTGTTCCACTATATACGTTCAGAAACCCTTGGATAGTTCGCAGTGTTTTCTCGCTCGCATACAGATCGGATTCTCCCGCCTCCAAGGCGATCACTTTCACTCCATGGCTTGCCCCTTGCAGTTTAATTGGCAGGAATCAAATTTCTCTTGCTTCGGAAAAGCACCTTGCCAGTAGGTGCTTTCTGGCGCTGCCTGTACGTACAGTGTGGCAATCAGATTACTTAAGGCCGGAATCAGGTGAGGTAAATTCTTCGTTTTCTTGATATTTGCCGATCGAATGGTCCTCCGGGCCGTTTCCCAGAAAAATGGAATACCCATCCACGACAGGGAAAGCACCATCGCTACCTTTCTTCCGGAAATGCCCAGGTATCGTAAAAACGAGAACATCTTTGCCAAACCACCGGTCAGATCCTCAGGAGATGTAGTCCTGACTAATAGAGAGCTTATGAATATCAAGAAAAGAATCCGAAAGGCCAATATAGCACCGGTACTGAGGCCTTCATGCGTGATTTTAAAATAGGGCGTATTGAACAAAATATGCGTACCGGAATTGAAAAATAGGGGCAGCGAAAAGGCAACCAATATGAGACAGGAATATTTTCGAGCTCTTGAAATCAGAAAAGACAAAGAACTCTTTGAAGAAAATACGACCACGCCCAAGAAGACAAATGAACTTGCGAGAATCCACAAATTACTAAACATGAGAAGTACTAACGACAAGACAATAATGGTAGAGATCTTTGTCTCGGCTGGCAGCCGGTGCAGAAAGGAATCACCTGGCACATAGTGGTACGAAACGGGCACTGAGGAACCTCGCTCGGCCATGTCACTGATTTTTTCTTGTTCCTGAATTTCCGTTAGCCTGCGACAGACACTTCCGGCAACGGCACCAGTTATCCAACCCATAATCACTGCGCCGATGGATAGCCAGGGGAGAAAAACAAAAATCCCCTTGTGTTTTACTAGTATTAGATAGGCCAGATAAAGCTGAACCATATTATGAGAAAGAGCGCCGAAAATACTGATGCCTATAATACTAAATCGATAACGTTTGTAAGAACCGGACAACCAATACAGGGATCCCATAACCACTGTGCTTATGACGGCCCCCGAAAAACTTAAGATGAAGGTAGGAGACATAAAAGTTCCGATAATGAAAGAACTCAATATCGTTCGAAAAATGGCTATCTGCAGGGCGTATCTAAAACCAAGAGTGACTAAGGCTACCAAGGTCAACATGTTGGCAAGTCCCAGACGTAGCCCTGGAACGGGGTGTGGGATTAGCGATTCAGATATCTGCATAACGCAAGACATCGAGACCAGAAGCGCCACTTTATACATCTTGGAATTGTCTTTAGATTCCATCATTACTTTGCCCCATAAGATCAATAAACCACTGCATCCAAAAACTGTGGATCTGACGACTTGATTTCAACCAACATTTTGTTAGGGGCACACACGATGATTTGCCCGGGGGTCTTTATCCATCCCATATTGACACATATCTGTTTGGGGCAGTCTGACACGGCAACTCTTATCCTACCTCCCTTGGTCTCAATCTGCATCTTCTTCAAAGGTAGAGTAGTGAGCCTATCCTCTTCCAACCCGACTTCTTGAGACAGTTTACTGTCCTGATAAATGACAGCTATTTTTGACTCTGAAGATGTCTGATGCCCTCTGCGACTAATCCAGTATATAGAAGTGATTGAGACAATAAGAATGATAGTAATTAAGATTTTTTCAAATAGGGAGCC
>JBEQLC010000071.1:0-8328 GCA_040326175.1 Desulfobacteria bacterium
CAATGCCAATGCCGTTATCGCGCACAAAGACTTCATACTGCCTTTGCCCTGCGGGGAGCCAACCGATTTCGACTCGTTTTCGTGGACTTGGATTGAATTTGACCGCATTAGTGATGAGGTGCTGCAAGATATGTTTCAGAAGAGTTGGATCAGTGTCAATAATGAGTCCGTCATTGCCCATGACCACCTCGACATCGGGGGGTAGGCTAAGGGCCTCTATCAGGTCCTGCAATAACATGGCAATGTCTGTTGTGCATGTCGGCGCGATCTGCCTGCCGACTACAGAGAATTCCAGCAGATCATCGACCAATTCCGTGCCTTCACGGACTGCACGGCTGATGTTGTCCAGATAGCCTTGCCGTTCTTCACTCAGGGTCTCTCCGAGGCTTTGGCGCAAGAAGTCGGTGTAGTTGTGGACAGCCCGCAAAGGTGCTTTAAGGACATGGGCGACAACATGATCGTACTGAGAAAGCTCCTCGTTAGCTGCTTCAAGTTCGGCGGCCTTTATTTCAAGCTCACCGTGCGCAGCGCGCAGCGCCTCCTCTGCCCGCCTGCGCTCGGTGAGTTCAAGCTTCAATTGTTGGGTTGTGTCAGCCAGTTCAGTAGTGCGATTTTCAACACGCCGTTCGAGTTCATGGTGAACCTCTTGCAGTGCCTCCTCTGCCCGCTTACGCTCAGTTATCTCTTCTTTGAGTTCCCGTGCATAGACGAGGGCTTGGTCATGAGCAATTTGTAGCCGGTGTGTACTGTCCCGTAGTGCATCTTCGGCCGCCTTGTGTACAACAAATTCTTTCTCCAACTCGCTGACCTTTTGTTCCAGTTCTTCATAAGTTGGTTTGCTGGCCATTATTATGTCCTCAATTCCATAAAACAAAAACGCCCATCGGCTTTTCGGATCAGACGGCGTCGCTGAATTCGCATCCCACGTAGTTATCCTTGGCCACTCTTCTGACAATCGCGGTTATTTCAATCTCAGAAGGCTTTCTGTCGCCCTTCATGAACTTAACCTTGATCTTGTCGCCCTCTCTAAAATTGTGCGCGGTGAGCGTTGTTAACCCGATACCAGTCTCGGAGATATCCTTTACCAGCATCCTGTGCCACTCTTTACGTGCTGGCAGTTTGCTGTAGTAGCCTTCAAAATAAGTCTCCTTGCGGAGAGACCCTCTCCATTCAAAGGAAACGGAAAAAGTCTTTCGGCATATGCACCTTACCTTTAAGGCGTCCTCACGGTTTCTAAATCTTGTGGCATCGACAATTCTGGAAGATCGGCAGTAGGGACACTCAAGTAGCGCCATGTCGTCTTTGCCAACATGAACTCTCCGTGTTTCCACCAAATGTATCCCCCTCCTGGAAGTCTGAGCGATAACATCCCAACTCAGAATAGTCCAGCCTCTTTTCTATACATGAGTTGCTTATCGCAACTTCTTAGGCCTTTGAAGATCTCTACGGTCCCGACAGATCCCGATAGATCCGGATAAATAGTGATAAATAAGGACGGGGATTGCGATCACTTTTGCGGTTCAATAAGAAGCTCAATCTATTGCGTAATTTGCGTGATTGTTGTATCAAATAAACTGCATTTGGGTTTTGGCCAAGCAAGAATGGTCCGCTCAATACTGTGATGTTGGCCGGCAAACGCATTGAGATCAGGTCACAGGAGACTGCATGGGATGGTAATGTGAAGCCGTCTGTGGGATTGGCGGGGAAAGGAGAAATAGCATGACTGGGTACCTGGTAAATAGAGTTAAGGACTTACGGAAGGGGGCAAGCCTTTTCGCCGTAATATGCCTTGCAGCTATGATTGCTCAATGTGGACCGGCCGATGAGAAGGGCCTGTTTGTACTGGAGCCCCTTCCTTATGCAGAGGATGCTCTCCAACCATACATCTCTGCTGAGACCATCAGCTTTCACTATGGCAAACATCATGCCGGTTATGTGAAGAGGGGCAATAGCTTAGTCACGGGGAGCGTGTTCGAAGGCAATTCATTTGAGAAGATCATAAAGCTTACTTCCGGGAAGAAAGGGCATGTAGCGATTTTCAATAATGTTGCTCAAGCCTGGAATCATGCCTTCTTCTGGAAATGCATGAAGCCAGGTGGCGGCGGATCACCAAAGGGGAAACTGGCCAAGAAGATCAAGGACTCGTTTGGAAGTCTTGAGGCGTTCAAAGAGGAATTCCTATCGACGGCCAACAGTCAGTTTGGCAGCGGATGGACATGGTTAGTGCTGGACGGCGACAAGCTCAAGGTCCTCAAGACCTCGAATGCGGACACACCTCTCACTCACGGACTGAAACCGGTCTTTACAGTCGATGTCTGGGAGCATGCTTACTATCTGGACTACCAGAACCGGAGGGCCGATTTTGTTAAGAAGGTCCTCGATCACCTCGCTAACTGGGATTTCGTTGCATCCCAGTTGGAGCAGTAGATCATCATCAGTCGGAACGTATTTCTGAGAACTATTCTAGCGTTGTGTCCCACAAGTTTGTTTAAGAAATAGGGCTTCGCCATCAAGCCATTGCCTTCGCTCCGGGACCATTTTCGAGACGTCAGCTTCATTCCGCTAAACCATGCACGCAGTGCCTCTTTTCAAGCCGTGAGGCGCAACCGGAGCGCTATAACTCGGGCCTAAGGCCCTCAAACAGTCTATGATTTCCTACGCTCCACTCAGCTGACGTCTGATTCCGAAAACGCTCAATGTCGCTCGGAAAAGGCTTTCAGCTTGCGTTATGGTAAGGAAACTTATTTCAGGGACGCAACACTGGAAGCCGTCTCAAAAAGGTGAATCAGGGTTCACTTCTATTCTGAGACAACCCTTCTCTGCTATAAAGATCTCGCAATTCGGCGGTACAAACACGGTAGACCCCTCATCTTCGACCACAAGGGGTCCGTGACCGTGGAAAGATGACCCAAGGCCGCCTCGATCATACACCGGTGCCACCTCCCAGCCCGATGAAAGGAGGACTCTCCTCTTTCCGATCGGTTTGCGGGTTGCAGAGGAAGTAACATCCGGCAATGTGATCTCTTTCCTTGCGGCTATAGCTGAAAGTCTGACTGTAACAACTTCTACATGAGGTCCTTGTTCCATGGCGTAGCCATATCGGTTTCTGAAAACCTGGTGGAAGCTTTCTGTTGGGTCGGCTTCCTTTGCATAGACTATGGGAACATGAAAACTCTGGCCTTCGTAGCGCATGTCCAGGGAGGCAATAAAACGTGCGTCTTTATCATCCAGACCTTGACGAGCAAAAGATTGCAAAGCCTTTTCTTTGAATTGCCCCAATATATTATCCACTTCCTCGTGTGTGTTCGTATTCCATCTGGCAACCAGGGTCTGGCCAAAGTCGAGTCTCAAGTCCGACAGGAGAATACCTAAAGCCGAGAACATACCTGCCATTGGCGGGACCAATACTTCTGTGATGCCCAGTTCCCTTGCAAGCTCTGCTGCGTGAATGGGGCCGGCCCCTCCAAAGGCAAGGAGAGTGAACTCCCTGGCGTCTATCCCCTTTTCTACGGTGGCCCTTCGGATTCCCCTCAGCATGTTGGCATTGACCACGGAGCGCACGCCTAGAATAGTCTCCTCCTCGCTGAGTCCCGCAGATATTGATAGTGGCTGAAACGCATCTCTAGCCTTGTCGGAGTTGACGGTCAAATCGGTCCCTGAGAAGGACCTTGGGTCAAGAATGCCGGACAGAAGGTTTGCGTCGGTCACTGTCGGAAGGTTGCCGCCCCGGCTGTAACAGGCGGGACCGGGCTCAGAACCCGCGCTCTGCGGACCTACACGAAGCGCGCCACCCTTGTCCACCCATGCAATCGACCCCCCGCCTGCTCCTACGGTTGTGATGTCAAGGATGGGGAGCCGGAGGGGGAGTTCATCGATTTTCCCCTCCTCTGTCCACAGGGGTGTATGGTCTGCGATGGCGGAAAAGTCGGCACTCGTGCCACCCATATCAAAAGTGATAATGTCTTTTCTTCTTATGCGCTTTCCCAGTATGAAGCCTCCCGAAACCCCGCCAGCCGGACCCGAAAGCAACATCTCTACCGGGTTTATTTCAGCCGATGCTGCCACGCCACCGCCGGATTTCATAATATAATAGTCGTCGGACCCCCCTGCTTCCTGAATCGCCGTGCGTATGTTTTCCAGGTAGTTGTTGACGATTGGCTGAACAAAGGCATTTATGGCTGTTGTGGAGGCCCTCTCAAATTCTCTGAACTCAGGAATTATCTCAGATGACCTGGATACAGGTATCCCTTTCTTTCTTAGTGCCTGCTCAAGGAGGATCTCATGGGACGGGTTTTTGTAAGAAAACAGGAGGCAGATGGCAGCAGCCTGTGCCCCAGCCCCAACGACGCGATCTGCCAGGGCATCAGCGTCAGACAGTGACAGAGCCGACAGGACAGTGCCATCAGGGGCCAGGCGCTCAGCGACCTCAAAACATAAGTTGCGCTCAACCACCGGTCTTGACCGCTCACAATCGAAATCATAAAGCCTGGGCCTTTGTTGCCTGGCGATATGGAGGAGATCCTTGAAACCTCTGGTAGTAATAAAGGCTACCCTTGCACCCTTTCTTTCAAGTAGTGCATTTGTTGCGACTGTAGTGCCGTGGGAGAAAGTAGAGATGGGTGAGAGGGAACCTATCGTCTCGGTGACTGCGCGATCAGGAGATGCCGGGGTGGAGAGAACTTTCCAGCCCCGTATGCTGTCCCGGTCCAGTATGACTACATCCGTGAATGTGCCACCAATATCTGTCGCAACTCGCATAATATATATATTAGTAAATCCTTTTTGAACCGCAGACACACGCAGACTGACGCAGAAAAATAGCTGGCCTACCCGCCATTGCTAGCGCTCAGGCGCAGCAGGCGGGTCGACCGGACAAAACTGTCTGTGTCCGTCTGCGTGGGTCTGCGGTTAATACGATTGAATAATGCGACAGAAGCGCTCAGACCGGGACAAGGCCTCAAGGCTCTGCCATAGCCACTTCTCTTTGTGTGCTTCGACAGTAGTAATGGGCTTCAAGCTGTTTTGCTCTATGTATTCGAACAGGAATTCGAAGTCGATCTTGCCTGCTCCGATGGCGAGATGATCATCTTTGATTCCGTCATTGTCGTGTAAATGGAGTTCCTTCATGAGTGGTCCAAGGGCCTTTAGCCAATCGTCCATGTTTGTTTCAGAGTAGGCGCTCATGTGGCCTGTATCAAAACAGAACCCCACTTTCTGTATGTTCAACGCGTTGAGAAGTCTGAGGAGCATCCTGGGGGTTTTTTCGAACACATTCTCGATCATCAGGGTCGTTCGAGTGCCTTCTATCTCTTTCACCAGAGGTGTCCATGTCTCAATAGATGCCTCGAACCATTCGTCCTGTACTTCATCATATCTTTTTCTGTCATAGCCTGTGTGGCAGACGACAGACAACGGCTCAAATATTGGTATGAGGTCAAATGCTTGCTTAAGGCGCTCTCGACTTGCTTTCAATATCTTCTTGTCGATGCCCCCGGGAACAAGGTCATAGAAGGGTCCGTGCAGTGTGATAGAAAGGCCTTCCTGCTGGAGAAGAGAGGCAATTTCAATAAAGTCTTTCCTGGAATGTGTATCAATCACTCCCGCGTTGATCCCGATTTCAGGATTAATCCTCTTTTCAAGGACAATGGGCAGGTATTTCTCTTTCAGCAGTCTGAAAGGGATGCATGCCTGAACGTTTTTGATAATCTCTTCAATCATCGTGTTTCATGTCTGATGCGGCTGCCCGCCTCCTCAATCTGTTTTAACGGGTGCAACACGCAACGTCTGTTCTCTGCGCGGGTCTGGGGCTGATTTCACTATTCTCTATTCTTCTTCTGTCTCAACGCCTTGCGCTGTTGGGCCCTGACGCGGCCTTCCTCAAACCGCCGCCTCTCATCGTCTGTTTCAGCCACAACGCCGGGTACTGGCGTGGGTTTTCGATTTTCGTCCAGAGACACAAGGGTGAGATACGCAGAGTTGGTGTGGCGCACTTCGCCTGTCATCAGGTTCTCGGCCTCCACCATGACACCCACCTCCATGGAAGTGTGTCCCACGTAGTTGATTGAAGCACGCACAATCACCAACTCCCCCACGAAAATAGGTTTGTGAAAGTCGAGTCGATCCATGGAAGCGGTGACCACATTGGTTCGGCAATGGCGGTGTGCAGCGATGCCCGCTGCCGTGTCTATGAGTTTCATAATGGTGCCGCCGTGTACGTTGCCTGACGGGTTAGCGTCCACGGGAAACATGGCCTGAGCCATTTCAACCCTTGATGCACACGTGTTCTTCTTTGTTGTCATCTTTTCTTGTCCTTATTTGATTTTGGAAGACCCCGTCCTGTGGGCGGGGAGTGTTTCGTGATTTCAGGGCGTAAGCCGATCAAGAGGAATATTGAGCTACACGCATTTTGTTGCCAGGGACAAAAAAGACTTCTTATCAGCCGAAAAGAGTATCAGACTATTCTTCTCAAAATCACGGAGCGCAGAACGCACGTCGGCCGACGAGATACCTATCGTCTTGGCTACCTTGTCTATTCGTTGAGATTTCTCAATAGCCGACAAATAGATGTCTTGTTCGGGAGACTTAAGAGTGTGACTGGTTCTGTGCCCGTCTCGGCATACAGAGATCTTAAGGTGTTTCGGACCCTTTTCATAGCACATGAAATTTTCGAGGCGGTTCTTGCTCTTAATCTCTTCCACTTTTTCCCTTGTCTTTGTAGAGATTTCAAGCTGCTTCTCTTCATTATGAAACTCATAAGGATACGGATAATTGGAATAGGACGGCATGGGAAAGTCGTAAAAGATATCAGAGAAGATCGATTCATCATTTCGCTCAAGCCCATAGCTGTCAATATTAAGGAAGACAGGACAATCTGTTGGCAGATAGAATTCGCCTGGATAGATCAAGATGTTCTCATACACCAACAAATGTGTAATCAAGTCCATGACCCTAAGGTTTTCCTCCAGATCGCGTGTAGTCATGTTGGGATAGCTAGTAAAGAGATTGAACTGTAAGGGGACCCCTAATTCGGCCACCATTTTAAGAACCTCGACATTTCTAATGGCGGAGACCCCTTTTTTCATTAGTCTCAGAACCCTGTCACTGAATGTTTCAATCCCCACCTGGAAATGTGAGATCCAGTGACCGAAGCGCAAAATAGACTCCAGGACCTTTTTGTCCATCTTTTGTGCACGAAATTCTGCAAAGTGGAATGACAGATTCTTTCCGTCTAGATATTCAGAGAGCTGAATGACCAATCTTCGATTCTTCAGGGCATCAGAGTCCAAAACGATGAAGCTGCTGAGGTCTTTAGATACATCCTGATAGTACTCCATTTCTGCTATGACTCGCTTTGTCGTCTTCCACTGACACCGGACATGATATGATTCGTCCGGGCAAAACGTACACTTCTTCCACGGACACCCCCTACCAAGCTCAAGGGGTAAAATAATCTCGTGCGGTTCTATGGGAAGCCGTTCAAGATGGTACACAGGAAAAGGCAATGAGTTCAGAGAAACATTCGGCTTCAACTCTGATTTCCTAATGTTGCCTTTAGCATCTTTGGACAGAACGTTGTATAAAGGCTTCTTCCTGTTTTCGATGTGCTCCAACAAGCCGGGAATAGTTACTTCAGACTCCCCAACGCCCACAAAGTCGACAAAGTCCACGTTGGACAATAGTTCATGTGAAAAGGCTCCGGAACAATCTTTCCCACCCACAACAGTCATAACACGGGGATGTGCATTTTTTATTTTGTGACACATGAGCAGTGCACTGCTTAACTGATAGTGTGAGCAGGTAAAACCCACAAGCTTTGTTTCATGCAGGTATGGAGACATCTCCTGGAAAGCGTATTCAACGAATGCCTGGGCTGCTTGTCTCAATATTTCAAAGTCATCAAGCGTTAATTCAATAGAAGCGAGGCGTTCGGCAAAACGCTCTTTGGATATCTGATACCTCTCTTCAAAAAGCAGCGATGCAAAAACATAATCCAATCCCAGATATTCGACGTCAAGAGACTGCGAAATCTTCGTGAGGTTCCCGAGCGCGCCCTTATCAAACCCGTTCAGGAAGGGGAGGAAAGCCAAGTGAAAATGAAACGTTTTTACATGCTTTCCCTTTTCGCTCAAATAAGCATCCGCAATGCCGAGATTTATATTTGGCACATTAGCGAACCATTTTGAGTCAAATTTCGTATACGGCATTGATACGAAAATAAAATCCATGATCTCACTCCGAAGATTCCACAAGAAGACAAACTGACCAAGAGGCTAACGCCGTTGCGTGTTTCCAGGCCTTGAGTTCACCTATTTCTTCTTCTTTCTTTTG
>JBEQLC010000072.1:0-8305 GCA_040326175.1 Desulfobacteria bacterium
GACCTGGGAGCCGTTCTCCAGGGCGGCATGGGAATCGCAGCGGGCGCTAATATCAATCCAGAAGGGGTCTCCATGTTTGAACCCATCAGTGGGTCGGCACCAAAATACGCAGGGAAAAACAACATTAACCCAATCGCAGCAATACTGGCCGCGCAGCTTATGCTCGACACACTTGGGGAAACTGATGCAGCACAAATGATCGAAAGGGCTGTGATGAAGGTGCTTGAGGAAGACTTGAAGGGTGTGGCAGCAGGTAAGATGGGATATTCTACTTCAGATGTCGGTGACCTGATTGTCGACTTCATAGAAGCATCGTGATGGTTGCGGATTTTGGATTTTGGATTGCCGTTTTGAATTGGCAACTTTAGGCATTTTCACCGTAAGGGAGACGGAAAATGGATAAACTCTTTAATGTGGCAGTGGCCGGGGCAACCGGTGCAGTCGGAAATCAGATGATAGCCTGCCTGGAAGAGAGGAATTTTCCAGTAAAAAATCTTAAATTGCTGGCAACAGCCAGGTCTGTAGGCAGGAAACTCCGGTTTAAGGGAGAAGAGATCCCGGTTGAGGAGTTGACCGAAACGTCTTTCAGCGGGGTCGACATCGGCATCTTTTCGGCTGGTGGGGCAACCAGCCAGAAGTATGCGCCTGTTGCAGCCAATGACGGATGTGTGGTCGTAGACAACTCTGCGGCCTGGCGTATGGACCCTGACGTACCCCTGGTCATCCCTGAGGTGAACCCGCATGCTGTGGCCAAGTACTCGAATAAAGGCATCATCGCAAATCCAAATTGCTCCACAATCCAGATGGTCGTGGCCTTAGCCCCCATTCACAGGAAGGTAGGAATAAAGAGGATTGTGGTTTCCACGTATCAGGCTGTCTCAGGAACCGGGAAGAAAGCCATAGATGAACTTCACAACCAGACTAAAGCTGTTTTGGATTCTCTTGAACCTGAAAAGAACGTCTATCCGCACCGAATCGCCTTCAACTGTCTACCCCAAATAGATGTCTTCCTGGAGAATGGATACACGAAGGAAGAGATGAAGATGGTCCACGAGACCTTAAAGATCCTGGAGGATGATTCCATCGGGATTACAGCTACTACCGTCCGTGTGCCGGTCTTTTTCGGCCATTCAGAATCGGTCAATGTAGAAACCCGCGATCCCATCAGCCCTGGCGAGGTGCGGGCCATACTCGAAGACGCCCCAGGGGTTACCGTTGTGGATGACCCCTCAAAGAGTATTTATCCTATGCCGATTGATGCGGCGGGCCGGGATGACACCTTCGTGGGTCGTATCAGGGCTGACGAGTCTGTGCCGAACGGTATCAATCTGTGGGTGGTGTCGGATAACATTCGTAAGGGAGCAGCGACCAATTCAGTGCAGATAGCAGAGATCCTGGCACAGGATTACCTGAGCAAGTGATCTCATTGTGCATTGTTATTTCGCAGTATCCAACTCCAAATCGCCTTATCTTATAGGGCCTTCGAATAACGAATCGCAATAAACAGGAGTGATACAGTGGAACGTATACCTATGACGCCAGCAGGCTATGGAGCCATGAAAGAGAAGGTGAGGCGACTCAAAGAAACTGAAAGGCCTGAAGTGATAAGATCTATTCAGGAGGCCAGAGCACATGGGGACATCACGGAAAATGCAGAATTTGAGGCTGCCAAAGAACGCCAGGCGTTCGTCGAGGGAACGATCAGACAACTTGAACACAAGATCGCCTGTGCTGACGTGATCGACCCGAATACAGTGAAGACCGACCGGGTCATGTTTGGTTGTACGGTTGTCCTAGAAAACCTGACTGCAGAAGAACAGGTTCAGTATCAACTTGTGGGACCAGACGAATCAGACGTGAGTCAAGGACGTATCTCGGTGTCATCACCCCTTGGAAAAGCTATGATCGGGAAAGAAGTTGGAGATGAGATTTTCGTACAGGCACCTAATGGACAACGCCGCTATGAGTTGGTTAAGATCCTGCGCTCGTTAGAACAAAAGCCTTAGGCTCTGATAGATCGAGAGAGGGGTCCTCAGGCTCTCTCGCTCGATCGACTGTCAGCAAAAGGGGGTATTATGATTCAGAGCAGATCATGCGTCTTTATCATCATAGTCTTTTTCTTTGCAGCGGGTTGTACCACGTATAAGAGGCAACCTGTCTCTTTCAAGATGCCTGCTGCTTATCCGAACGCCACTCAGGTGGCGGGGGCGACTGTCGCAGCAAAGGCCTATGATGACCCAGAGGAGGCCAAGGAGGCTTTTGGGTTTGATATCCGGGGCGCTGGACTCTATCCTGTGCAGGTCATCTTTGATAATACAGGCGACCAATCCCTCCAGATCGAGCCTTCCCAGACCTTCCTGGTTGACGGAGGGGGAAATCTCTGGTCGATCATCGACTCCAGCTTGGCCTATGATCGTGTGACCGAAAAGTCCGAGCTGTCCCGTATTGGAAGAGAGGGTGCCAAGACCGGGTTTCTAACCGGTGCGGCAGGCGCATTGCTGGGGGCCGCTATCGGGATTGTGAGTGGCGCAAATGTCCTCGAGTCCGCAGGAAAAGGCGCAGCCCTGGGTGGCGCAATTGGCGCAACCGCTGGCGGGGCCAAGGCTGCCACTTCTGGTGCGGAGGCGCGGGCTGAGATTCGCGAAGACTTAAGGGGAAAGTCTTTGGAAAACAGAGCGATCCCCCCTGGAAGTATCGCTCATGGATTCATCTTCTTCCCTGGTGAAGCAGAAGGCGCAGGGGAACTGAGACTCCGGCTGATGGTAACAGAAACCGGAGATCTGTCGACCATTCGACTTGCATTTTAGGAGGTTAAAGTATGGCTCGTGTAACTGCAGAAGATTGCTTAGTACGAGTTCCTAATCGCTACTCGTTGGTTCACATTGCCGCAAAGCGGGTTCGGCAAATGCGAGAAGGTGCTCAGTACTTAGTGAGTTCACCGAAGAACGAGGATATTGTTGTCTCGTTACGAGAAATTGCGGCCGGAAAAATCCGCGTGGTTAAAGAAGAAGAATTAGAAGACACAGACGAAACTTAAGGGGCTTCGTCCCAACTGGAGTATTGGAGCATTGGAGTGATGGGTTTAGAGGAATAAGAAGATACTCTTTCTGCCTTTACTATCCATTACTCCAGTACTCCAAGCTCCTTTACAGTTAAGCAGGCGCAGAGCGAAAGAATCGTGACCCCGCCCACAGGACGGGGTTGTCCAGGATGAAACATAGGGACTCTATGTCTCTTCGCAGAGACAAAGCTGTGTCACGGGCTGTCGGCCGGGCGATACACCAATATGGGATGATATCAGACGGGGACCGAATTGCGGTGGCTCTGTCTGGTGGGAAAGACAGCCTTACCCTGATGTGGGCCCTCCACGAACGCTTATCCCGTATTCCGATCAATTATTCACTTCTTGCCATCTACATAGATCTTGGCTTTGAAGGGGATCCCGCCCACCTTGTTGAAGACTACTGCAAGAAAATGGGTTACAGATTTCAGGTCGAGCATACCGACTATGGAAGAAAAGCCCACAGCGATGAAAACCGCGAAAACCCGTGCTTTCTGTGCTCGCGGCTTCGAAGAAAACGGCTCTTTGAACTGACCCACGAACTAGGGTGCGATAAACTGGCATTCGGCCACCACATGGACGACATTATCGAAACCCTGTTTCTAAACATGTGCTATAGTGGCGAAATCAGCACCATGGTGCCCTACCAGCCTCTTTTCAATGGAAAACTCACGGTCATCAGACCCCTCGCTTTCCTGGAGGAGTCAACCATTAACCTGTTCGCAGAGAATCACCCGTTTCCGCAGGTCGTGAATCCGTGTCCCACCGCAATAACCTCCAAGCGCCATGAAATCAAAAAGATGCTCAACAGCTTATACCAGACAAACAAAAAGATAAGAGGCAACATCTTTCGCTCTATGAGCCGCGTTAAGCTCGATTATCTTCTGGGCGCTCAATTGAACTGCAATCAGGCCAATCATTGGGCTGGGACACAAGGCACGCCAGCAACCGGTTTGGTTCAAGGTAGTCAGGCTCGACGAAACCGGTGATAAAGGAAATGGCCAAAATGAAGCTGAACCATGTGGCCCTGGTTTGTAGCTCCGAGCAACGCGCTGACGATTTCTACGAAGGCGTCTTGGAGTTAAGAAAGATAAAATCTTTTGTGGTTTCTTCAGAGTTATGTCGCCAAATATTCGACATCGACGATGAATGCCGGGTTCTTGTCTACGGAAACAGTCTATTCACGATCGAGGTGTTCCTGGCAACGCCCGCACCTGGGAGGGAGACCAACTTTGAACACATCGGCGTTGAAGTGAAGAATATTGAGGAATTCGTGAATAGGTGTGAAGCCATGCAGGTGGAGGTAAACCGCGTTCCCAAGGGGGATCGCCTCCTAACCTTTGTTAAGGACTACGATGGGAATATGTTCGAAATAAAAGATATGACGGGTACTGAATGATGGTTGTTAATTTTGCTTTTTCATCTTTTCCATGACCGATCCGCACTCCGAATTCTGCATTCCGAATTCCTATAGCCCTCCCAGACCAACCACTGATGCATGCTTACAATATTGCTTGGGTTCGGTCCCTTTCTTGAACAATACCGTCACTGCATTCGGGCAGATCCCTGATGCAAAGAGCCCGGATTCAGCGTCAATTCGAACCTTCACAACCCCTTCTGGCAAAGAGAAATCATGATAAGGGCCGTCTGCGAGCACCTGTTCCATAAAATCGATCCATATGGGAAGAGCCGCTCTCGCACCGGTTTCCTTGTTGCCGAGTGTCTCGTAACGGTCCAGACCGACCCACACACCCGCAACAGTAGTCGGAGAAAAACCTACAAAAAGGGCATCCCTGTAAGTATCTGTTGTTCCGGTCTTGCCGGCCAGAGGTCGACCAATAGAGCTTGCTGCCTTGCCGGTGCCTGACTGTACCACCGCTTGAAGCATATCGGTCACGATGGCTGCGGTTTCAGGGCTGACCGCAGTGCGCATATGAAGCTTTGGCCGCCAGATGGATCGCCCCTCCTGGTCCAGGACTTCCAGGATGGCAAACGGTCTGATAGCCACCCCTCCGTTCGGGAAGACGGCATAGGCCGCCGTCAATTCGAGCAGCATAACATCCGAGGTTCCAAGCGCCAAGGAGAGGTTTGACTGTAACGGAGACTCTATGCCCATTTTGTATGCCCACTGCACGGCAGTAGAGGAACCGAGTTTGTCAAGGAGTTTCACCGCAGGAATATTCTGCGATACAGCCAAGGCCTGCCTGAGTGTCATCTCACCCCGGAATTTGCCGGAAAAGTTCTTTGGAGTCCATTCCTGGTCTTCTTTGGCCCCCCTAAAGACGACCGGGGCATCCCAGATTATGTCGTTTTGAGCAAAATTGTGTTCCATGGCACAGGCATAAATCAGGGGCTTGAATGCCGAGCCCGGCTGCCTTCGGGCCATGGTCGCGCGGTTAAATGAACTCTTCTGAAAATCTCTTCCACCCACCATAGCCAATATGGACCCTTGCTTCGCATCCAGGCTGACAAGAGCTGCCTGAGGGCTTTCGGATTTGAGCAAACCGCGTTTGTTCATCCGGATGGAAAGCTGCTCAAGGCCCTTTGCGACAGCCTGCTCAGCGGCCTCCTGCATCTTATAGTTGAGCGTGGTGTATACGGTGAGACCTGTGCGATACAAGCGGGCACCCCCGAATTCCTTTTCCAGGAGGTTCCGCACATAAGCCACAAAGTACGGCGCCTTCATGGGGGCGCTTTGGCCCTTTGCAAGATTGAGCGGGGCCGACTTGGCGTTTATGAACTGTGCCTGGGTTATCACGCCATTTCGTGCCATCTGCTTCAAAACCACTGAACGCCGTTTCAGAGCCAGAGACTCGTCAACCAAAGGTGAATAACGAGACGGCGACTTGGGCATGCCTGCAATGAGCGCGCATGCTGCCAAGGTCAGGTCGTTGACCGGTTTTCCGAAAAATGTCCGGGATGCGGCTTCTACCCCGTATGCCCCGCTTCCAAAATAGACCTGGTTAAGATAAAGTTCTAATATTTCATCTTTGGTATAGCGGCGCTCAATTTGAAAGGCCAGAAAGGCTTCCTTAAGTTTTCGTACGATGCTCTTTCGAGGGCTTAGGAACAGGGTCCTTGCAAGCTGTTGGGTAATGGTGCTGGCCCCTTGCACAAACTGACCAACTCTAATATCCGTAATAATAGCCCGAACTATTCCTCTCAGATCGACCCCGGCGTGTTCACGGAACTGGCGGTCTTCTGTCGCAATGATCGCCTGCTTCAGATGATCAGGGATTATTTCCAACTGCACGGGCACCCGCTTTTGGGTGTAAAGTTCGGCCAGTAATTCCTTATCTGCCGAATAGATGCGGGTAACTGCTGCGGGTCTAAACGACTCCAGAGCCTGAATCTGGGGCAAGTCATGGGTCACGGCCAAAAAGAAACCGCCGATGACTCCTCCAATGATGGCTGTCCCAAGCAGAAGAACGATATATATGACGCGTCGGCGTAAAAAGATCACAGTACCTCGGAATTCCTACACTCTCCTTACCCTTTGATGACGCCCATCGGTCTTAACCTTGCAACCTTTTTGCCGATCCCAGCCTGGTGCACTATATTCACTACATCAGCCACATCCTTGTAGGCTTCAGGGATTTCCTCCATGATGGTCCCTTTTCCTGCACCCCGAACATAGATCCCCTTATCTTCCAGCTCACGGACAATTGCGCGGCCCCTGGCAACCTTTTGTGCCTGGCGCCTGCTCATTACGCGTCCAGCCCCATGGCAAGTACTACCAAAAGTTTCTCGTAACGCCGTCTCGGTACCCACGAGCACATAGGAATAGCGCCCCATGTCTCCGGGAATTAACACGGGTTGCCCGACTTCTTTGTATTCATCCGGCAAAAAAGGCGAATGAGGAGGAAAGGCCCTGGTCGCCCCTTTCCGGTGAACACACAACTTTCGTGCCTTCCCCTCCACATTGTGGGTCTCCACTTTGGCTATATTGTGGCAGATATCATAGACTAGATGGAGCCCCAATCCCCGGGGCCCCGTCTGCAAAACGTCCTGCAAAGTCTCTCGAACCCAGTGGGTAATCAGCTGGCGGTTACAGAAAGCAAAATTGGCTGCACAGGCCATAGCCGAAAGGTAATGCCGGCTTTCCTTGGACGCCAGAGGAGCACAGCACAGCTGTTTATCAGGCAAGTCTATTTTATACTTTGCCGATGCCTTGAGCAGCGCCTTGATGTAGTCATCGCAGACTTGATGTCCGAGCCCCCTTGAACCCGTATGCACAATGACAGTTACTTGCCCTTCACGCAAGGACAAGGCCTCGGCAGCTGCCTCATCATAAACTGTTTCAACGTAACCGACTTCTACAAAGTGATTGCCTGAGCCAAGGGTTCCCAGCTGATCCTTACCGCGCGTGTGTGCCCTCTGGGAAACGTACTCCGGGTTGCCACCCGCAATACAACCCTGTTCTTCGATATGTTCAAGATCCTCCTTGCTGCCATACCCCTGAGAAACAGCCCAACCAGCCCCCTTTACAAGGACCCTGTCCATTTCATGCGCCGACAGCCTGAGGTCCTTGCGCCGAGAGCCAACCCCACAAGGGATATTCTTAAACAGGGCTTCCACCAAGGCCGGTATCTGATCCCTGATCTCGCCAGCATCCAGCTCAGAACGCAAGAGGCGAACACCGCAGTTGATGTCGTAGCCGACCCCACCGGGTGATACTACGCCATCCTCCATGTCGAAGGCGGCCACACCGCCAATAGGAAAACCATATCCCCAGTGTATGTCGGGCATTGCCAAAGAGCGGCCCACAATTCCCGGTAGACAGGCCACATTGGCCACCTGCTCAAGGCTTGCATCCTTTCTGATGACAGCCATCATCCGTTCATCCGCATAGACAAGCCCCTCGGTTCTCATCTTCCCCTTTTTGGGAAGAAGCCACCGAAAATCATCCAGTTTCTTTACTTCTATCTCAGTTGGCATGGAGGCCTCCCAACCCGAAAATGGCGGAACGAGACAAGTCAGCTCTAAGTCTTGTAAGACAAGATCAAATATGGCTCAAACAAGTGCCTAAAGCTGAGGTATTCATTCTGTTTCGCAATTGTCCTTGCCGAAGGCAAGTTCAACAACTTTAGCTCACTTCAGACATTTTAGGCACTTTAGCTCACTTCTTGTCGAACATAGCCGGAAATGCTCTACCAGAGAATGAGTGAAACCAATGAATAACGCACTGGCCTATGCATTCATATATCAAATATGACCTGGGTTTCCCAACCTCCTTCGCTTTCC
>JBEQLC010000073.1:0-8297 GCA_040326175.1 Desulfobacteria bacterium
AGTGTTGGGCACCGGGTAAGTTTCCAATTCCAGCACATTACGGGAGAGGTTCATGTACCGCGAAAACTATATCAGTGCCCTCCGGACTGAACTATTGAATATGGTGGCAGATCGCTTGACACCGGTGGCTCTGCGTTACGGATACAGTGAAGTCCCGCTGGAAACTAACATCAAATGGCGGCCGCAGGTGCTGGTCATGGGCAATTACTCGTCGGGCAAGTCAACGCTGATTAACGAATTCCTCGGAGGTTATATCCAACCCACAGGACAGGCCCCCACTGACGATTCGTTCACGGTTATTACCTATGATGATTCAGTCCCTGATGACGGACCCGTCCAAATAACCGAGGAGCGCGACGGTAAGTTTCTGCTCAATGACCCCGAGTACCCGTTTGAAACCATGAAAAAACATGGGCAGCGGTTTGCCTCGCACTTTCGCCTCAAAAAAGTCAATTCACCGTTTTTGAAAAGCATTGCCATCATCGACACGCCCGGAATGCTGGATAGCATCACCGAGCGGGATCGCGGTTACAACTACCAGGAAGTAATCGGCGACCTGGCACAGCTTGCCGATCTTGTGTTGGTCGTCTTTGATGCCCACAAGGCGGGAACAGTCCGTGAAGCATACGTAAGTATCAGAGAGACTCTGCCGTCCCGCACATTTGAAGACCGGGTTCTCTTTGTTTTGAATCGCATAGATGAATGCACCTCCCTGAACGACCTGCTGCGGGTATACGGAACCCTTTGCTGGAATCTGTCGCAAATCACTGGGCGCAAAGACATTCCGATGATTCGCCTGACATACTCCAAGCATGCAGCCGCCAGGACCGCTGATCAATCGGAATGCGATACAAGCTACCTGCCGTACCTCGAAAACCAGCGTGAAGAATTGAAGCATGCCATTTTCCAGGCTCCACGGCACCGTCTTGATCATCTGGCCACATTCGTTGAGACCCACGGAGAGCGCCTGTCTCATTTTCTCGAAGCCTTGGTTAACTATCGCAGAGGGTTGCGCACGTTCCGCCTAAAGCGTGTCCTGATCGGCTTTTTCATTAGCATACTATGTGGTGGAGCAGCGGCTTTGGCGATCATGATAACTAACCTGTTGCCCGGCATGGACCAGCGTATGCTGATTGGTGTTGGCGGTGCTGTCACGCTTGCGGTCTTGTTTCTATGGATGACGTTGCTACTGAAGTACTTTGTGTCCGGATTTCACCGCAGTCGTCTGGACGATCTCGACACACTGACACCAATCGAGAATCAGACCCGGCGGGACACCTGGGACGCAATCCGGGGCCTTGTATCTGCTTACCTGAAAAAGACTGCCGGACGATTTTCATTGAGACAAGTTAGGCGGGAATACGCCTCTGTGCGTCAGGTCTACGAAAAAGGGTCTCGGGATATCCGTGAAGCCCTGAACGAATTGTCTACTATCACTGACGATGAATCGGCCGAGGTAGATGTTGATGCTTCGACCTCGGCCGAAGCGCCCCTTGAAAGGGAGGAAGAGGGGCGAGTTCTTAAGATGGATAGACAAACATATCGATAACGACCAAACCGTCATCCCCCCTCGCTTCATTTTCTGACCCATTTCTCCTTTCAGAGAAGCCGGTCCCTCCATGTCTCCGGACTTCAAAGGCATAGATAGGAAGGATGACTGGTTTCGCTATGTCTGCTATTGAACACTATTCGACAAGATTTTCTCTGCCTGCCTCCTGGCCTGCTCAAAAGGGTCCACCGCCAGTTTTTCTTCTTCACCACTGATCTCCCCCACAAGAACGAAATAGAGAGACTGCATCAAGAAGAACATCCATATACCCATGGCCCATGTGAGAGTTGAGTGAGGCGCAAAGTACGCCACCAAAACACCTCCGCCTATGCAGACAAAAAGCTCAGCACCGAGTGTCTTGAATAAGGGCCGTTGAAAACAGATACCGCTTCGAATCCAACTAAGGATTCCCAGGGCAAGGAGTAAAAAGGCGCTGTTTGAGTTTCCCCAAAAGACAAAAACAAGGAGAACTATGAGGGGAAAGACAATAGAGATAGCATTCACCTTCCCCCACCTGGTCAACAGGAGCCCGTACAATCCGAGATACGACCAGATGGCGAGACGGAAAACCATAGGCCAATAGATTATGTAACCCAGAACCATACTTATGGGGATGAAAAAGAGCCCGCCAATAAGCCCGAAGAGGATGGTGGCCGGCATCGGCCGTCTTGTGATCTTCATTTTATGTCACCCCCTTTGATGGCTTCCTTGCGTTGAAAGAGTTCCAATTCCACTTCTTCCTCAGAGGGTTCCCGTGAGACACTGTGAGGAGCAATGTCGGACATAGTCTTCTCCCATTGTTCCCTCTCCACGCCTTGGAAATATTCCGTGCATCTGAGCTGAAGTTGTTCGTACTGGAGACGTTGCTCTTGCACACATTCCCCAAACTGAGCTATCTCCCGGTCAAGGGTCTCGATGTGACGACCAAGCTCACCCCGGTGGTAGACCAGGGGTTTAAGTTTTCTGATTAATACACGAGCTATATCATCCTTATCCTTTTCAACGGCTACTGACAGATCCTGCTCCAATTTCTCGCTTTCCACGGTATATCTCTCTTGCTCTCGCTGCGCCTGATCCCGGGACGCAACGATCTTCTTGAGCGTTGCCTCCTTCCGATCAAGATCTTGTTCCATGTCCCGTATGTATTGCTTCAGGACAAGTCCCCTGTCCTCCAGTTGGTCCATAACACCATGAATGTCTGCCTTGCACAATCGCATAAATCGAGTCATGATAGCCATGATATCTCCTCCTTTCTGAAATACTTCTCAGTTGGTGCCCATCCTTTAGCGTTGTGTGTGGACGGGCATTATTTGTTGATACGCCTTCCTACGTAACCTTCGTATTGGAGGGCCTTGGCGTTTTTCTTCTGCTTCTGCTCGACCTCCGCTGGCTTCCCTATGAATGTCTCCTTAACCACTCCGCGCAAGGCTTCGACATCCTTGTCGAGGTTATCTGCCACCTGACTTGAACCGACCACGGAATTTACCGACTGCTGCTCATTGTAATAGCGGTTGATCAGATCCAGGGCCTCCTTCTTCTTCCCCTTTTTTACATCCGCCGCGACTTCCTCCCTCAGCCTGTTGTAATCATCTCGAAGGACCTTCTCCTCCCATTCGCTCTTGTCAATGGAGGCAAACACCTCGTGTTGGTCTTTGACACAGGCAATCTGAAAGGGTTTGGAAAGCATGACAGTATAAGGGCCTCCTCTGTGTATGTACCGTGCGTTAACCCCTTTCAGTTGAAATGTTCCCTCTTCATTGGTCGGCACCTGCAGCGTCACAAACAGCTTTTTGGTTTGACCTGAGAGCAAATCCCCGGGATAAAAGACTGCTTGATTATTCTTGATCTCGATGGGGTACCCAGCGGCATCAACAACTGATATGCCATCTGTCAGAGGAATCCGAATCTCGACAGAGGTTGCTGCCGCGGTTCTGGTGTTCTGAAACTCCTTCTGGAAGACTGCTGCAAAGGCTTTTGGATTTTCCAAGTAATAATAGTTGCCCGTTCCTCGGTTCGCGATAGTAGTCATCAAATACTCATTGAAATCGTTCCCGACCCCTGCCGTGCTCACCGCAAACTCCTTCTGAACTGCGATGGAGGCCATGCTGCCAAGTGCGGTTGGATTAGTTATCCCCTGATTTGCCAGCCCGTCGGAGACGAGAATGACTTTGCCCAGATTCCCATTCTTTCGGGCTTTCAAAAGCACATTGATCCCCTCCTGCAGGCCCGCACCAAGATTGGTTCCGCCGCCGGCTGATATCTCTTGAATGGCCGTCGTAAGGAGCATGCGGTTGGTGGCTGTTGCCTTTAACAGGTTGGAGTGTCTTCTGACACCATCAGAATAAGAGACTAAGGCAAACCGATCTTCCTTCGACAAGTTTGACAAGAGGCTCAGAATCGCCTGCTTGGCATCCTTGATCTTGCGCCCCTGCATCGACCCGCTGCGGTCCAGAACGATCACCAGGTCCACTTGCCGGGCATCTCCCTTATCAAGATCAAAGACCTTGTCAGCACTCATGGTGAGCGAAAGAGCTACGTTCCCGTCCCCGCCATATAGGACCTTGTCCCGAGTTAGGTCACCCGACAGTGTAACAATACCGGATTTGACCCCGGCCACAGGGACTGTTACCACTCCATTGCTCGAATACGCCATGGCTACACAGGTCACGGCAATCAAGCACCCCACCAAAAATAGCGGTCTCACATAGTTACTTTTCATGATCTTCCTCCTTTCTTTAAAAGGTTGTTGGATGTTGTGCTTTGTGTAGTCATCTTATCGGCAGGAAAATGGAAAGAGCAATTCAAAGAAGTGTAAAATAACATCGGAGTTTTTTTGCATAAGTTTTACTTTGAAACTTGAGCTGACTGTTGTAATATGGAGGCCGACATGGTCGCACAGCGCATGGCGCATAACGTCGTTGTTTTTTACTAATGAGGGCGAGAACGCCCAAGATATGGGGCCTGTTTTCCTGAGGGAGTATTGCAGCGTATTTTGATGATTCTTGGCGAAGTGACGGAGAGCGCCCTGAACTGTTTGAGCCCCTTAGGGCGAGTTTTCGGGGCGCCCGGAGCAAGCCTTAGAAGCATCCAAATACGTTGCAGCGGACGAGGGAAACTTGGCCCTGTGTCGTAGCGCCATGCTCCTTGCGTTGCGTGTCTTCGGTTAGAGTCTGTGGCTAACTGAACTAGGAATAGGATCTGATGCAAAAAGACAAGGCCGCCATACTTGTCGTAGAAGACGACATGGCCATCCTCAATGGTCTTCTCGACGTTCTCGTTTTCAACGGTTACGAAGCCACGGGTGTGGAAGACGGTGGCGAGGGGCTGAAAAAAGGCCTGGAAGAGAGATATGACCTGATCATCCTGGATGTGATGCTTCCCACCCTCGATGGTTTTTCCATCTGCAAAGAGATTCGGAAGAAGAAACCCAATCAGGGAATCATCATGCTTACGGCAAAGGGTTCCGAGGACGATATCGTGGTAGGATTTAAGGCCGGGGCAGATGACTATGTGAGCAAGCCTTTCTCCCTCAGAGAATTGATGGTCCGGGTAGAAGCCGTGCTCAGACGGTCGGGGAAAAACGTGGGAGACGAACAACTACTTTTTAGGGACATCTTCTTTGACGGTAAGACCCTTGCTGCCTCATGCGGAGAGCGTTCCGCAGAACTCACAAGACGAGAAATGGACATTATTCTGTATCTCCATCGTCACAAGGACCGCATCGTCTCCAAGAAGGAACTCCTTAAAGAGGTATGGCATTATGCGGATACCAGCATTGAAACTCGAACCGTGGACATTCATATCCTCAAGCTTAGGAAGAAAATGACATCGCTCATCGAGGACGCTCCGTTCATACGGACTATCCGGGGTGAGGGATACCGCCTGGAGCCTGAAGCATGAAAAAACTAAGACTCCTGATTCTCATCTTTTGCGTGGCTCTCGCTGTTCCACTTGCCTATTTTGTCCTGCGGACATATCGGAGTCTGGAGCAGGAAGAGGTGGCTGAGCTGCGATATTTTGCCGAAACACTATTCGACAAAATGGAAGAAGAGCTTGGCACTCTGGTCCTCAAGGAGGAGGCAAGGGCTATAGACGAATACAAGCATAATTACATCCCTGGCGACCAGGTCAGTGGGTTCGAAGGTACGAGCCCATCTCCCCTGTCCCGACCTCCGGAGAAATCATATATACTCGGGTATTTTCAGAACGACCCGGACGGTTCCTTTCAGACCCCTTTGGTGGAAAGTGGGGAGAAAGTTCCGGCAGATCGTACTATGCTCGTGGGACAGCTAAAGGATCTGAACGAGATCTTTAACCTGAAGCGGACCTCGGTGCCCCAGAAAGTCGAAGTCCAACCAGCAGAAACCCTTGCGAAGGGGGAGATAGAAAAGGCCCCCAGTTTTGCCGACAGATACTTAAGTTTGTCCCGCTCTCAAAAACAGAAAGTCCACCTTGGGCAGGAAAAGAAGAGGGTCGAGCAGATCACAGCAGACAAGGCCTTGAATCTTGCACAACGGGATGACAAGAATATCCTTGGTGAGGGGCGACAACAAGTGGTGTCCGAGGCCGATCAGGACATGGCATTGGACGCCATAGGCCAAAAAGCCACCCGTTTCGACAAGGAGAGAGGGCTCATCATGGAGGAGACAGAACAGACTGAACCCTCAAGTGACTTACGACGGGCCGTACCCCTTGATAATGAGAAGCTGCAAGTGGAAGTCGATCCCATGCAGTCTGTCTTTATTAACGACCTTCAGGTTTTCATCTTTCGCCGTATTGTGATCAACAACCAGGTCTATCGTCAGGGATTCCTCCTTATGGTTGAGGAGTTTCTGAACCACCTAGCAGGTGAATATTTTATTGAGCAGCCCATGGCACGCTTTGCAAGTCTGGGTCTGAAGGTGATGGACCAAGGGCGAGAAGTCACAGCGGTTCAGGCCGGTGCCACGTCCCAACATCCGAGCTTCTCCCTGAACCGGACCTTTCCGCGCCCCTTCTCCTTTCTGCGGGCAATGCTGACCTGCGACCAAATCCCCCGGTCTGCAGGCCGCAAAACACTCAGTATTATGATGGTTGTGCTTGGGGCGATTATTCTCTTGGGACTATTCGCCATTTATCAGAGTGCACAAGCTGTAGTGGCCCTGTCCGAGCGAAGGTCAAGCTTCGTGTCATCGGTCACCCATGAGGTAAAAACACCCCTCACCAATATACGGATGTACATAGAAATGTTGGAACAGGGGATAGCCCGCGACCAAGAGCAGGGAACAAGAGTATTTCCGGATCCTGGGGTCTGAAAGCGCCCGCCTCTCCCGGCTTATCAACAACGTCCTGGAATTCTCAAAGCTGGAGAAAAAACAGCGGCATCTTGACCTTCAGGAGGGCACCTTTGAAGAGGTGATTCAGGAAGTCAAGGATGTCATGCGTGAAAAACTCCGGCAGGAAGACTTTACCTTAAAGGTAGAGATTAACGACGTCCCGCCCTTCAAGTATGACCGTGAGGTCATGGTTCAAGTCCTGATTAACCTGATGGAGAACAGTATGAAATTCGGGAAGGGTTCCCCCATGCGGGAGATTACCCTCCGCGTCTGGCCTGAGGGGGACTGGATGAAGATTAGCGCATCCGATACCGGGCCAGGCATCCCTCGTCACGCCTTGAAAAAGGTATTCGACGACTTCTATCGTGTGGACAGTTCTCTCACCCGAACCACAAGGGGAACCGGCATTGGTCTGGCTCTTGTCAAGAAATTCGTTCTTGCTATGAACGGTTCAATCACCGCGACAAATAACGACGGACCTGGGTGCACCATCACCATTTCTCTCCCTGCCTGAAACGAACGAAATCTCCTATCAGAAGATACATATGTCACCCCTTACCGCATTTCAGAACCTGGAGGGAGGCCTTGAAAAGTCGGTTCTTATTTGGTAGAAGCTTTTCATAGTTCAGCCGTAACACGCCGAATCTCCATCTGCTTCCCGTCTTGTCATATTGGAACGAACGTGTTCCGGCATACGCACAACTGGTAGGGAACCGAATAGCTAGCCATCTCTGGAGGAACAGCCGTGAAACCGATCAGGATTATCCTCGGCAATCTGACATTAGACGCCCAGCTTAATGACAGTCCAACCGCCCAGAAGATATGGGAAGCCCTGCCCATAGAGACTTCATTCAGCACATGGGGTGATGAAATCTATTTTTCGATTCCCGTGGCAATGGAACTTGACAGTGACGCCCAGGAGGTGGTTCAGTCGGGAGACCTGGGGTACTGGCCGAGCGGCAATGCCTTTTGTATCTTCTTTGGTCTGACACCTATAAGCAGCGCAGGCGAAATCAGGCCGGCCAGTGCAGTCAATATGATTGGCAGAGTAATTGATGACGCTACGAAGTTGAAAGAGGGTATGTCTGAAAACCTGATCAGGTTGGAGAGAAAATAAGGAAGCGGAGATGTGACCCCTCTGCTGTTTACTTTCCCATCGGGACCAGGGGCTCTATTATCTTGAAAGGAAGCTCGAGAATTCTCTTCATAATTCCCATTAATCCGGATCCCACCGCTGAAGGAGAAAGAGGCGTGACCGTCGGATTTCCCCAATCCCCCTCGACCTTGATAGGGATTGAAACAAGCGTACCGCCCAAGACGTGGTTCACCAAAGGAATCTTCTTGACTACAGAATCTACGGTTTTAAGAGGAGCTACCAAGACTCTTAGATCCAGCTTTTTGTTAACCAAATCTATATCGCCCAGACATGCCAT
>JBEQLC010000074.1:0-8193 GCA_040326175.1 Desulfobacteria bacterium
ACGGACGGAAAATCAGTGTGCCTGAGTGAAGGGACGTTGACTACAAGAAGACAGTGTTGGACACAAGATGTTGGGGTTGATTCTCTCGGCCTAGAACTAAAGAGTTCTTCCCATTATCTTTAGTTGGGTATTCTGGTAGGCCGATTCAAGATAACTTGCCATAATCGTAACTTTTGGAAAATTAAAGATATCAGAACCATATTGAAACGAAAAAGCAAGCGCAATCTCCGTGCCTCCTCATGAGGGGCTGGGGATTCTTATTTGGTCTCCGGCCTTCCAAAAAAGCGCTGCAAAGCGTTCATCGTGCTTGCTGTGCTTTTTATAGAAATCGAGGCATGCTTCCAGGATCTGGACAACTTCGTCCTCTGAATAGATTCCTGGTAGCTCCTCAGCCAGCCGGGGATGGCGTCCCAATTTGCCCCCCAACAACACCCGATAGCCTGTCTTCCCGACGGCTATGGTGCCTGTTGGACATTCCTTGATGCACTGGCGACACCTCAGGCAGCGATCATAGTCGATGACTGGGATTTCTTCATCCACGTCAAGGGTGATTGCGTCTTCTTTGCAAGCCTCAACACATGCTTCACAAAGTGTGCATTCCTCATCCGATATCATTGGCTCGGCGGCCCCGATAATACCCATGTCCTTGATCTGGGGCTGGGAACAGGCGTTGGGGCAATCAGCCAGTGTGACTCGAAACTCGTGATGGTGCTTCAAGCCGCCAACAACGTTCTTTTCCAGGAAGGCACGCAGCTGCGCCTTCTCAAGGATGCCTTCCAACCTCTGCACAAGTTTGTCATCCTCTACTGCACGATTGGGACATCCCTGCGGGCCAAAACAGGTCTCAATCTGATACCCTTTGATCTCATCACTCATGTTGTGCAGGTAACGCTTCTGGGTGGCTTTTACTTCGTCCAGTGTCACCAGAGTTTTTCCAGCCTGTTTGGCTTCTTGTTCAACACGGGTGCGGACCCGTTTTCTTACAAAGAACGGGACCTTCTTTATCGCGGCCTCAGCCTCTCGTGACCACTCCATTTACTCTATTCCCTTTGCCGAAGGCTGGGGTTGATTTCTCTCCCTTCAGAGACATATTTTGGACGGCCTTTTGCAGGTGAAAACCTGCACCTCATTCATTGGAAAGAATGTCTATGATTTGCTCGGGGGATATATCTATCTTGGAGAATATCTTTTGTTCCAGAAGTTGGGTTTCGAGTTGAACCTGTTCAAAGCGGTCCTGAAGATCGGGAAACTTTGTGACATACCTCTCCAGTACGTCCTGGAACCGGTCCTCGATATTTACCACCCCTTCATGTTTGACCCGTTTATCAGCATAGTTGACTAACTCTGCCTCTGTGACAGCATCTGGGTCAGATGACCCTGAATCGAGACAGATATGCTGGCGTACGATATTCGCCACTGCAACATAGCCTAAAGAGGCGAGTACCTCACTTCCGGTTTTGGCGTGGTTTTCCCTGGTCTGTATGGACATTGTTTTTGTAATATCGTGGAGCAAGGCCCCCGCCTCCACCAGAGCAAGGTCAAGCTGTTCGCCAACACTGTTCAACTCGCGAGCGATAAGCAAGGCCACATCTGTCACAAGTTGGCTGTGTCGGAAGATATGCGGCAACATCTCATATCGCTGGATCAACTCTAAACATTGTTGCCTTGTCGGTATCAATAGTATCCCCTGCTATTTGCGCCCTTCATGTTCCTCAGTAAGCCTATCAAAAAACATCTCCATGAATTGGTGCCGTTCTTCAGCCATGTGTCTTCCCTCTGTTGTGAGCATGCGGTCTTTGATCCTGGAGAGTTTTAGTTTGTACTCCCGATATCCCGTGTCCTCCTCGCTGTATGGTTCCGTATCCTCGGGCTCGACATGAGGATTATGGAGTTTTGCCCCTACTTCTCCCGCAAAGAGGAAGGTCCTGGCGATACCCACGGCGCCGATGGCGTCCAGTTTGTCGGCATCAAAGAGAACCTTGGCCTCCAATGTCTCTGGCCGGTGGTTTCCGCGGAACCTGTGGGATCGAATGCAATGGATGATATTGGCCTTTTGCTCATCGGAAATTGGGTGCGTTGCTAACAGCTCACGGGCCATTTCCGCCCCCTTTTCCGCGTGGCAGATTTCGCCCTTTGACTCATCTTCGTATGACCTACCAACATCATGAAGATAGGAGGCAATTTCCAACACATGCAAGTCTGCTCCTTCAGCGCGGCCAATATGCATGCAAAGGTTGAAGACACGCTCGGTGTGGTCCCAGTCGTGGCTGCCACGGGCGTCGGAAAAACACCTGACGGCAAATGCCCTAATCTCGTCAATGGTAGATTTCACAGCTGTTTTGATACCATACTTGTGTCCCTTTCGCCATACATCAGGGGGGCACCTGAAAACCGTGGTCGAGACCTTTCGGATTGGTCTGCTGGTCGTGTGGTCACTGGGTGGTTAGCAAGCAGCACAATGGGTTCAAACCTACACGTTTGACGAAGGCAGTTCCTTTACCATCTTCGTAATAAGCTTTCCGAACTTCTCATAATTCTTCCGCCTTATCCGAAGTCTTCGACTTGCCTGAGTTACTCCGATCTCCTCCGGGTCAAACTCACACTCTTGACCGGCTCGCTCCCCGCGCACGAAGTGCTGCCGTAAGGCAGAACGCCCGTCCTTCAGGGCGGGGAAGCTTCACAATTCCGTCAAAAGAGAGAAGGGCGATTTTTGTCAAATGTGTAGGTCTGACCCCGGTTATTTCACGAGAAGCATGCAGAAGCTATGCTGCAGGACGGGTGTGATGGAATCTATCAGCATATCACGCCGCGATCCTCTTAAACACTTCTACCTTGGCCGCCTTTCGTTGTGCATTCCAGAGGTCCAGCTTGGCCTGCATGTACAGCCAGCTTTGGGGGGATGTCTTCGTAGCCTTGCCTATTCGAACGGCCATCTCCGGGCTCATTGCCGCTCTGCAATTGATAAGTGCAGACAAAGTCTTCCGTGTAACTCCTAAGTTCCTTGCGGCTTCAGTTACTGTTAAGCCGAGCGGCTTGATAACATCTTCCCTCAGAACCTCACCAGGATGAGTAGGTTTTCTACGAGTAGTCATTTGGTAACCTCCAGTTCTCAATGATAGTCTATATAGTCAACGGCTACCACGTCTGGTCCATCAAAGCGAAAGGTCACCCGCCAGTTACCTGTGACCCATACGGACCACGTTCCTTTCGCTTTGCCAGAAAGCTGGTGCAACTTGTAGCCTGGTAAATCCATATCCTGTGATCCCATAGATGCGTCCAGACGATCCAGGATTCGAACGAGTTTGGGGGCATGCTTCGGATTTATGTGTTTTCGGGTGCCCTGATGGAAAAGCTTCTCTATGCCCTTGTGTTTGAAAGACTTAATCATTCATTGAGTACCACTCTTCATGTTCATGTCCGACTATCCTAACATGTAACCTGCAACGTGTCAAGTTACATAGTTCGGTGGTGAAAAAGACAGAGGAGATGAAATGTCCCTTTGATGAGGCAGGGAAAGCATGGATAGTCTGGAGTTTTGCCTGCTGCATTATCAAAGAACGTTTTGGACAAGGCGGAGAAATTTCTTGGGCAACAACACGTTCAAGCCTGAGACTATGTTCAATTAGCTGACTTTTCAGGGGAGATAGCTTGCAAACCACTATCCTGCCACATATAATGCAGGCCAGCACATGAAAGGATGAACAAATGGCGGAAACGTTTGGGAAGTACGTGGCAATACTGGGGGATCCGGGGTGTCGTGCGGGCTGGCAGGAAAATTTTCCCCGATTGGCCGAGCTTTTATGGGAGGAATACCGGCCTTCACACGTATTCGTGCCTGGAGATATGGCCGCATATGGTACTGTGCCTCAAAACGAAGAGATACTACAGTATTGCCAGAAACATCCCTGGGAGTGGGTCGTTGCGATGGGTGACCACGACCGGCCGGTTTACGTTTTCGAGCGATACTGGGGCCCGCCCCACAAGGTGACCGACCTCGGCCAATGGCGTTTTATTGGCGTAGACACATCGAGTTGGCTCTTTAGTGCGGAGGAGGCGCTCTGGCTGCGGGAACAAATCAAGGAGGATAGCATTATCTATACCCACATGCCGCCACGGATAAACGGCTGGAAGTTCCACTCACTCGACTCGGATTGCACGGCCCGTTTCTTTGCAGTGTTGGATGATTTTCGCGATCAGGTTCGGGGCTGTTTCTTCGGCCATATACATTCGTACGACCGTAAAGAGTATAGGGGAATCCCTCTAATCGTGACTGGTGCAGGTGGTGCCGAGGCCCGTGGGTTGGGGGAAGATGGGTATGAGGGAACCAGACCCTTTCAGGCTATGACCTTCGATACGACCACCGGCGAGATTCATCTGTTGGAAGATACGCGATGAACTGCTACAGCGAGCGCATTCCCTGCAGCTTGCTGCAGGGAGCTTCAATAGCGTCCCGAAAGGCTTTCGGCATCAGGCGTGACCCGCCGCTCCGGAGAAAAACTTCAGATTGACCCCCATTAGTCTGGCGGCCTCCTCCCATTGCTCCTCTGGCGGGGTTTCGAACAGAATGGTTTCACTGGCAGGACAGGATAGCCAGGCGTTTGCCATGATCTCGGATTCCAGCTGGCCCGGGCCCCACCCTGCGCATCCCAGAGCGAGAATAAAAGATTCAGGCCCTTGCCCTATCGCAAGTTTCTCTAAAATGTCCTTTGAATTGCTCAAGGCGAGGGAGGGCGTCACGGGATGGCAGGCTTCCCAGTCAAAAGGTGGACCATGCAGCACAAAGATTTGGCCTGGGTGCACGGGCCCTCCCAGGTGAACGGGAGGGGTGTCTACATCGGGAGCAGATTCAAGTTTCAACTCTTCAAATATAGCCTCATGGGTTAATTCTGGATCGACCCGGTTGATCACAAGCCCTACGGCCCCTTCCGGGGTGTGTTCGCAGAGACAGGTTACGGACTCGGAAAAATTTGGATCTTCAAGACTCGGCATGGCAATCAAAAAGTGTCCTCTAAGAGACGCCTCGAATTCCTTTTGTTGACTCATTTCCACTCCAAAGGTTGGTTTCTCGGTCATTCAACAAGATAAGAATCGTTCCAACGCATTTAACGCCATCCTATTTCAGTGAACCAGACTTTGTCAATAATCCAAACTTCTACTTTTTTAAAAAAGAACTCCTATGCACTGCCCCGAATAGTCACGAGATCAAGTTGAACTGCTACAGGGAGCGCATTCCCCGCAGCGCGCCGTCGCCATAGCGGCTGTGGCGCGTCGGCGACTTGCTGCGGGGTTAGCGAGCGAATCTAAAGATTGTAAAATTCCTTACAGTCGGCGCGAAGCACTGCCGTTGGGCAGAACATTCCCTGCAGCTTGCTGCAGGGGGCTTCAATTCTTTGGCTCTGGTCCACGCAAAAACGCAAGGATTGCACCAATCGTGGCCACTATGCCTCCAGCCCCTATGGCATAGCGAAAGGAAGAAATAAAAATAGGCGACAGCTCAGGCCGATAGACCTTCAGGCTGAGCCCTCCGCTCAATATATGAAAGCTGGTATTGAATATCGCCCCTGCCAGTGCCACGCCCAGTACCATCCCAAGGTTTCTCGCTGCGGCTACTGTACTAGACGCAATCCCACGCCGGCGTTGTGGGACAGCAGTCATAGCAGCAGAACTGTTGGGTGGCAGAAAAATGGCTGTCCCCAGGCCCACAAGGGCCAAGCGCCAGACAATCGGAAAAGGGGTTTCACCGGAACCGAGCCCAGTCAGCGAAAAAAGGGCTACGGCCAATACTGTCATACCAACCGTGCAAAGTGTCCTAGATCCTAGTCTGTCGTACATAGACCCCGCGAGGGGGGATACGAAGAATAAGAAGACAAAGGGGACCACCATAATGAGCCCTACCTTGTTGACGGGGTAGTCACACGCGTGGACCAAGTAGAAGGGCATGAGAAAAATGACCGTAAACAGGGCAATGAATAGGGCAATCCCACTCAAGATGGGGAGCGTGAATAGGCGGATGGAAAAGAGGGAAGGCTGTACCACGGGATGAGGTGTCTTGGTCTCTACTCGTATGAAAACAGCAGTGGCCAGGATGCTGATGCCGAAGAGGCACAGTGTTCGCAGCGAGAAATATCCCCAATTGTACCCATGGCTCGAGGCTAACAGGAAACAGACCAAAGAGAGGGTCAGTAGTCCCGCACCTACCCAGTCAAAAGACTCTTCAACCGTGACATCGGCGTGGCTGCCCCTTAGCAGCCGGGCAATCAAAATCGCGGTCGCGATCCCGATGGGGACGTTGATATAGAAGATGACCCGCCAAGAAAAGAGGTGTATCAAAGCCCCGCCGAGAGCCGGTCCAATGGTCAACCCTGAGGCCACCACAGTCCCGACCATTCCAAGGGCCCTCCCCCGTTCCGAAGCGGGGAAGGTATCGACGATCAATGCGGGTGTGCCCGACATGATCATAGCCGCACCTATCCCCTGAAAGGCTCGAGCGGCGATTAACCAGTATGCGTTTGGGGCTAAGGCGCAATATAACGACCCAACAGAAAAGACGACCAAACCCCTGCTGTAGACCCATCGTCTTCCTTTAATGTCACTCAGGCGACCAAAACTCAGCAGGAGAGATGAAATCGTGAGAAGATAGATCATGACCACCCATTCTACTGTGGAGAGAGTCACGCCAAAGTCTGCCATGATGGTAGGAAGCGCAATATTCACTATGCTGCTGTCGAGAGTCGACATAAAGATGCCGATTGCAACGAACAGGAAGATCAGCCATTTATTCCGGCCCACGCCGGCTCCAGTCTTCATAAGAAGCATCCAATGAGAAGTTTTGACAGATCTACCGGAAAATCCAGAACCATGCAAGGATTGGGTTGCCTAAGAACTGAAAGGTGAGAGGAGGGCTTAGGGAAAGAGATGGCAAAGGGAACAGATGCTGAACTACAACAGCGAGCCAATTCCCCGTCCCGACTTGTCACGATGTATCGGGGTTTATCCGGACTGCGGGGAGCTGCAATCAATCCTTCAGCATCGCCAGTAACTTTTCTTTTTCTTCCGACTCAACCCCGCTATCCTCAATGGCTCCTTGTTCTTCAAGGTAGAGTAACAGAAGCTTTATGGCGTGTTCGTGGTGACTGAACACGTCTGCTATATTTGTAATACTGTGCCGACTAACCTCTTCATCTATAAAGCGGTCTATCCAGTATTCCAATGCCTTACTATCTTTTGGAGAGCGTTTCCCAATTACAATAGGCTTCTTATAAGCAAAGCGAATCTGTGCCAACAGGTTGTCTTTCTTCGCGTCTGCCACCGTCTCTTATTTCCTTTGCATTTCTTGCCTTTGCCCATGGCGTTCTAAATCGGGACCAGGCCTGCTGTCCAAATTCTCATACACCATCCACCAGTCGAGGTCAACCGCTCGCTCTTAGAATGACAACCCGTCCAGATTGACGTTTTTCCTCTTACCGTATTCGTTCATCAGCAAACGATCGCCCTGGAAGGGGTCTATCCCCTTGACCTTACAACCATTTTGGTTTAATAGGTTGGTGTACAAAAATACATGATTAAGGAGAAGGAAGACATGCAAGATGAGATCACACAGACAATTGGGATTATGCCTTGCCTAGACATGAAAGAGGGGAGGGTGGTTAAAGGGATTCATTTTGTGGACTTGAAAGATGCTGGTGATCCTGTGGAAAACGCCGAGTTCTATCAGCAGGAAGGGGCCGATGAGTTAGCCATGCTGGACATAGCAGCCACTTTGGAAAATCGAAAAACGAGACTCGAGTGGGTCAAAAATGTATCAGCCGTTATAGATATTCCTCTCACAGTTGGTGGAGGTATATCGAGCTTGGAAGACATTGAATTGGTCATCGGAGCAGGTGCTGACAAGTTTTCTATGAACAGTGCCGCAGTGGCCAATCCCGATCTTGTGAGAGAGGCAGCCAAACAATTTGGCACAGAGAAGGTCACCGTGGCTGTGGACGCTAGAAGGAACAAGGATATGCCCTCTGGATTCGAACTGGTCGTTTCAGGTGGAACGAAGCCCGTAGGAAAAGATGCAATCTCTTGGGCCAAAGAGTGCCAGGACCTAGGGGCGGGTGTGATCCTGCCGACCAGTATGGATGGAGACGGAACCCAGGCAGGCTTCGATTTGGAATTTACAAAGGCCATTTCAGATGTTGTAAGTGTCCC
>JBEQLC010000075.1:0-8179 GCA_040326175.1 Desulfobacteria bacterium
GCCTCAGGCGGACAGCCTCACCCTTGGACGCCTTGGATCTGCAGCACCCTCGGCTTTTGCAACGTTAGGGTGTATAAACGCCTGGATACCGGATGTGGGATGTGCGATGGGCGCGCGCGATTTTCCATCCCATATCGCATATGCCATAGCGCGGACAAGCCGGAATCAGACAAGAATGTAGAATAATGAACAAGGAATTCCGAATATAGAGGTTCTTACTTCTTACTTCCTTGTTCGACATTGGATATCCATGATTCCAAGGTTGTTTTCTGCCGGGAAAAACACGAATTTCACAACGAAGGGATCCATGTCTAAATTCCTTAATCCCTGAATTCGTAAGAAGCTGCAACAGACGAGTATAGGAGGCAAGTATTGAAAGACTTTCTCGGATATCACTCTGAATGGAATCTTGGTAGCCCTGGTGGATGGGACTACCAGCGCATCACCCAAATCATCGGCAAGGCCGTTTGGCAAAAGCTAAATGAAATTCGCCCGATTGCCATCAACCTCGACTTTGATCACCCGTTGTTGTTTCCGGTGGATGGATTTGTGGAGATGCTGGTTGAAGCACACCGAACTCGCGAGGGAAACAACCCCGGGCTGATTGCAGTGGTGGCTGAAGAAGAGACCTTGGAAAGCGTGACGGAAAACAGGAACCTGGCCGAACGCCTTGGCACCATTGATGGCATCTCAGGGGCGTTGATGGCTCCTCACGAACTGGAATTGAAAGATGAACGCGTATGTTGGCAAGGTCAGGCCGTTTCAGTGATTTTTGTCGATTTTAATACGGACGTGCTGTTGGACCTGCATCGCAAACACGACCTGACCCCCCTTTTGAAGGCTGTTCGAGAAAAACGGGTCATCAATCCCCGGGGTACTGAACCCATCAACGTCAAGAGCATGTTTGAAGTTATCACGGGCCCCCGTCACAAAAGGTTCCACGCCGATATCGTCCAGCGAACCCCCTGGACACGACAGTTCTATCAGCGCCGAACCAGTGGACCTAAGGACGAAAAGATCGACGATCTGATCGAGTGGACCCGCTCTCACTGGGACCACCTGGTCCTCAAGCCTGAAAGAGGTTATTCCGGTAAGGGAGTGCGGGTCGGGCAAGTCAACAACGATGCTGATGAAGCCGTGACTCTAGCCCTTAAGGAGGGAAACTACATCGTCCAGGAAAAGATCCCCTTGGAATTGTGGGGCGAGGATATTCCCACATTGAATCCCGAAAAAGAAGACGTCTCTTTAGAACGCTGCCAGACAGATTTCCGCTGCTTGATGGGGCCCAAGGGCCTGTTCGGGTTCTTGAGCCGGTTTGGCGGGGTGCCAACAAACGTGGGAAGTGGCGGCGGTGTGCAGCCCCTGGCCGTGCTTCGCTCGGACATGAGTGTGCGAGATGCGGTGGATCGTGTCAATGAGGCCATCTTGAGCATACCCTACGGAGACCTGTCACAAGTCGTCGAGATACAAAAAGGAATGGCCTTGGAGCACAAGTTCACCTACTTGCTTGGTCCGATCAAGATCGCCTTGAGACCCAGGGTGGTCACTATGCAACAACTCGAAGCCCTTAAGCAATATTGCACTGCCATGTGGTCGGACTGCCTGACCCTGGAAAGAATGTGGCTGTCCGGCGAGCTGGATGACATTGTCAACATCGAGCAAGAAGAGCTCGAAATCGCGCGTTCGCAGCCCTGGGGGGGGTCGCCGGCCATACTGGCCTCAGACGGGCTGTTTAGTTTTATGCCCCCTACGGAGGCACCATGAGTATCAAGGCGGACCCTGACTGGTGGAAAACGATGTTTGATGACGTCTATCTCCTCACCGACGCACGTTCCGTCTGCGACGAAGAAATCACCCGTCGTGAGGTAGACCTCATCTGTGCACTACTCCCGATCCGTCCCGAGCATAAGATTCTGGATCTCTGCGGCGGCCATGGCCGTCATAGCCTAGCATTATGCGCTCGGGGGATAACCAATTGCACTCTATTCGACTATTCACAATATCTAATCGACTACGCCAGGACCTGCGCCACCGAGTTCAATTATCGTATGAACTTCATACAGGGTGACGCGAGAAGCACGGGACTTCCTGACGAGAGTTTTGACCATGTGCTCATAATGGGCAATTCCCTGGGCTACATCCCGGAGCCTGCTGCTGACAGGCAAATCCTGACCGAGGCAAAGCGCCTCCTGCGCCCGGGTGGCTGGCTCCTGATTGACGTTACCGACGGAGCGGCAATTAAGGACTCGTTCAGTCCAGCCGCCTGGCATGAGATCGGCACGGATATCGTGGTCTGCCGCGATCGCGATTTGGAAGAGAATACCCTGTATTCCCGTGAAATGGTTGTCAGCAAAGAAAAAGGTTTGATTCGGGACTGTACTTACTGCATCCGTCTTTATGAGTCGCAAACCATTGGAGCCTTATTCGAGGAAACAGGGTTTAAGCGGGTTAATGTCCACACTGACTTTTCCCCTCACCAACGCACGGGCGATTATGGCTTCATGAACCGTCGAATGCTTGGTGTAGGCCAGAAGCCCTGATGTCGCCTTTGTAAAACAATCCTTTGCGTGTCATCTCTTCACCATGCTCATCACGCTAGCGGAATTAAGAATACTCTGTTAGTAGTGAATTTGCAGTACAAGAATCGATTACAGCTGAAAGGACATTGCAGTGCCCGATCTTTTGAGCAAAACGTTGCGCTACCGCTGGTTTGTCTTTTGGATTTTAGCCTTTGGTTACATCCTGGTCTATTTCCACCGGCTCTGCCCGGCAGTGGTAGCCGTGGACATGATGCGTGATCTCCATGCCGGGGGGGCCCTGCTCGGCCTTCTGGGCTCAGCATATTTCTATCCATATGCACTCATGCAGCTGCCCGCTGGCCTTCTTTCCGATTCCTGGGGTCCTCGGAGAACCATTACCCTTTTCTTCACGATAGCCTTTGCCGGCTCTCTCCTGCTGGGTTTTGCGCCATCTCTATTCTGGGCTATTGTCGGACGTACACTGGTCGGGCTGGGTGTCTCCATGCTCTTTGTGCCCACCATGAAGGTGCTGGCAGAATGGTTTCGTATCAGGGAGTTTGCCACCATGACTGCCATACTCATGGCCATGGGCGGTCTGGGATCCCTTACGGCCGCCACCCCCCTTGCGCTGCTGAGCAACTGGATGGGCTGGAGGCTTTCCTTTGTAATCGTGGGGATCCTTACTCTGCTGCTTGCCATCCTGGTCTGGCTCTTTGTGCGGGACCGGCCCGCGGATCTCGGCTGGCCCTCCCCTTCCGAGCCCTCGGGGCCCGCGCCGCCACCGATAGGGCTTGTGGAAGGGATGAAGAAAGTCCTCACATACCCCAGATTCTGGCCTCTGGCTATCTGGTTCTTTTTTGACTGCGCGGTCTTTTTCTCGTTTGGTGGGCTCTGGGGAGGGCCTTACCTGATGCAGGTCTATGGACTCAGCAAGGCTACGACGGGACAGATCCTATCCATGATAGCTATAGGCATGATCGTGGGGAGCCCGCTTCTCAGCTTTCTCTCCAACCGAATTTTTAAGAGGCGAAAACCGGTACTCGTGATGTCCAGCTCTGTCGTGCTTTGCCTGACTGCCGTTCTGGCCTTCTACACGGATGGAATCCCCCTGCTTGGCCTTTACTTGATCAGCCTCGGTCTTGGCATCTTCGCCAGCGCCGTTGTGGTCATCGCCTTCACGACCACCAAAGAACTCTTCCCTGTTCAAATGGCCGGGACGTCCACGGGACTGGTCAATCTCTTCCCCTTTGCCGGAGGGGCGGTTTTTCAACCTGTGTTGGGATACCTGCTGGAACGCCACGGCCGAATAGAGGGTGCCTTCACCCTTGCAGGATACGAAGAGGCCTTCTTGGCTCTTTTCGTCTGTGGTATCATTGCCTTCCTGGCGACGCTCTTTCTACAAGAAACCCTAACCAAAGCATGAAAGAGCTCGACCTTTCACTCAAGACAAAACATATTTTGCCATCCTAATTAGCAAGCCCTCCGTATAGTAGCTTCTGTCTTTTCTGAGGTCTGGTGTCTTGTCTCTGAAATAAGTTTACTAAAACGGTTCCGGCTGCTTTCACCATATATTCTCTTGGGTTATCGTTGGCATCGTATGTTTGAACGATTATATGGGTTCCCACTTAAACAGCATCAGCTTTGACCGCCTCATCACGGTTTCGTTAATGCTGCGAGCGGCCTTCCTATCGATTGTATGGATGGCTCATGCCCGATCAAGGGTTTGCTGATAGAAGAGAAAGGCCCCCGCGGCTGGACTGGATCGCAATAGGCTAACGCAAAAATTGTGCAACATTGTGGGGTTAAGGATATCGGCTTAGATTCCACACAGTTAGCTCCATGGACCGGAGAGCTAACCTTAGATATGCGGAAGTAAATGTATAGAAACAAATACCCGGTTCTATGGAATGAATTCCCTTTTGAGGTAAGCTCTACGAACCTTTGAACTGATAGAAGGTGTCATTTTTTGTCGCATCTCGTCGTCATTTTCTTGACTCCGTGCCCGCTGGCTCAACATCTACTGATATTCCCGTATGTTACCCGCCCCCAAACTTGGCACCAGACTTGCATGTTAAGCTAAACTAAGATCTATCTATTAAATCATTTCCTCACCCAGAGCCCTTGAACCTGGGTGTAGCGCTTAACACCAACGATCTAAACTAAGGATACGCGAGGTGCCTAATGATGCTGCATTTACGTGACGAACCGCAGACGACCCAAGCCAGGCCAAAAACCAATCGGGTGGAAGAGTTCTATGTGGCGGCTTTCCGTGTACCGGTCGGCGATGGCACTTTTACTGAAGTCATTATGCGCGGCATATACGGTGACAATCAAATGATGTTTGCGCCAAACCATGTGGAGCATAGGCCCAACTCTCTTTCGTATTTGATAAGTCGTTGCAAGCAGATCGAGGAAGAGCAAGGCATTTCCTGGAGGCTGTTGAAGTTGGACGGGGAAGGGATCCATGAACTTGGTACCAGCCCCTATAAAGAGCATCTTAATTAGATGCAGTAAAGAGTTGGCCGCCGGAAAACTTTCGGAAAGAGGTTGTGATGAAGGCCCTTGTTTTGGATGATGACAGCGCGGTTTGTGAGTTCATTGCTTCGATTATGGAAGAATCGGGTGTTGCCCATGACGTTTTTCTGGATCCGCTGAAGGCCCTCATGTCCATGAATGGCACCCACTACGATTTTGCCTTTGTGGATATCGGCTTACCGAACATGGACGGGCTTGAATTCTCCAAACGCTTTAAGGAAAGGTATCCCGAGTCGGACGTTGTATTTATCACGGGAGGCGGAGATTATGAAAAGGCAGTTCAGGCCATCAAGGTCGGGGCCTACGATTTTGTGAAGAAGGCATTCAAACGTTTAGACATTACCATGTGTCTGTCCCGTCTTATAGAAAAGAGACGGCTTTACGAGGCCCAGAAACATAAGCAAGTGCTTGATTTTGCAAATAAAGTCGCCCTTCAGTTGATGCATGAATTGAGAAATCCCCTCATGGCGATCGGCGGATTTGCCAGGCTCGCACACAGCAGAGACTGCCCGCAGGACAGGATGAGGCAATATACAAGAATCATTTTTGATCAATCCTTGAGACTGGAAAAAGTCTTCGACGAAGTCCTGGAACACTTGAAAGCCGGTCACGAGGAACTCTAAAAACGCATTACCCGCCCACTTTTTCTAATCACTTGATTAATCGAATGATACCTGCTACAAAGTGCATTAATAACATTAACCCAATCTTCGGACCTGGAAAGAGGAGAAGGGAGCAATGAACAAGGCAGAACTGGTGGAGGCTTTGAGGAAAGAAACTGATCTCAGCAGAGTCAAGGCCGAACAGGTAGTCGAGCTATTCTTTGATCAAATGGCCGATGCCCTTGCCCGTGGGGACAGAGTTGAGGTACGCGGACTTTGCTCCTTCCATGTAAAGACATACAAGGCATATATCGGTAGAAACCCAAAGACTGGGGAAGCTATCCAGGTGGAGCCGAAGAAACTCCCCTTTTTCAAGTGTGGCAGGGAACTGAGAGAAAGAGTTGATGATCTTAAGCCCCTCTGACTGGGGGATGCGCGCGACCTCTTTGCGGACCACCCGTTGGCACTGAGCCACACGCCTTACTTTGCCATCCATAACTACCGCTGACGTGACTACAACATCCTGTCCTGCAATATCGGTGAGTCCGGCCACCTTTTCCCGCTCGGGCATGTACCTCCCTTTCAGCAACCTCCTCTTTGACGCTGCCTTCCGTTTGCCTACATTTATAGAGGGAACCGACGCCCTTGACTTGTCCGGCAAACTTGCCTAACTTGGCCATCCACAATACACATCCGGGAGTCGCGCATGTTTGAACCTCTTAAGGCTTTCTCTGAAGGCTGGAAATTTCATATCAGGGGAATCCGTTTCGGCTTCAGTCACCGTTCCTTCCTGATACTCTCCGCCCTCCCTTTTCTCTTCACACTGGCGCTTTATATCTTTGCCTTTTACATGTTCATCCTCCATGCAGATGATATGCTCCGCATGATCTGGAACATTGAACCCGGCAAATCTTCCACGCTGGTTGGATGGCTCTACTGGACGTATATACACGTCGTCAAGTTTCTTCTTTACCTGATTCTCCTCGTTGTCATGTCCTATACTTTCATCGTATTCTCTAACGTTCTATCCTCACCAATTTATGACTACATTAGTGCAAAGTACGAGAAAATGTACCACCAGACCGCCAGCCCGGAGCAGGCAGCCTCTCATAGAAAGGGAGTGCTGACAGTCATGAAAGAGGAAGTGAAAAAAGCTCTGCTGATGTTGGTTATCCCGCTGCCACTCCTCCTTATCCCTGTGGTGGGTGCGGTATTAAGCTTTATTGTTGCTGCGGTCTTTATCGCCTGGGATTATACAGACTTCTCTCTTTCAAGGGACTCTCCTCTCCTCAAGGATCGGATTAAGGCGGTATGGCGGTACAAGTTCATTTTGTTGGGGTTTGGATGCCCTCTTCTAATCCCCTTTTTGGGTCTCACCATTATGCCGTTTGCCATCATAGGCTCTACTAAGCTCTATTATGACAGAATCAAAGAGCCCTCGAACATTGTTTCAGAACCGGGAGATTCCGGCGCGGGATGATGTGCTCTTACATGGCGTCCCTCTTGCGTGGATCGCACAACGCCTCATCAAATGATTATTCTGCAAATCTAAAGCAAAAAATGATCCTATCATAGGTCCCAAGGCCCGGGTATGGAACGCCTTGCTACCTGTCCTGGCCAGTTTTCTGTGTGTTGAACTGCGACAGCGAGCGCATTCCATGTCCCAATCTATCGGGACTGCGGCCCGCCAGAGACGGATAAACCCGCAAGAGGCGGATACAAAAATGGAAAATTCCTTACCCTGACTTGTCCGGGCGGGGAGCCTAAATCCCATGCGGTCGCCGGGGATTAGATCTCACTGATTCTATTGACCAATACCACTAAGGTGGCGGGATTCGGAAAAATTTCTTGACAATTTTGGAAGAGAATACTAAAGGGGACACCATTTGTAAGAAATCCTTGAACTTGGGTGCCATCCATTTTCGCCTGTCAATTGGGGTTCGAGTAGTCTTTGCGGTTCGAATCCTTGTTCATAATAGACAACAGATCACAGGATGCTCAAATCATGGCTCAAGATAATGAACAGACCATGGAGAGTATGGACCGCGGACACTCCATGAACAGCGATGAAGTCGGTTCGTCAGCAGGGTCTCCCCGAAACAGAAGACTCTTCTTCTATCCTTTTATCCTTACCTTCATTATCATGTGTGGCACCTGGGTCCTCCTGTCCGGGAAGTTTGATGCCTTTCACCTGAGCCTGGGGGTTATTTCCTGCGCGCTTGTTGCCTATTTTTCCTCTGATTTCTTGTTCAGTTCGCCGAAGCCAAGAGGGCTGTTGAACCAGTGGGTTCGTTTTGCGGCATATATCCCGTGGCTTATGGTCGAAATCACGAAGGCGAATCTTCACGTTATAAAACTCGTCCTTCATCCCAGAGGGATGGATATGATCGATCCGCACATCGTCAAGTTTCGAAGTAAATTAAAGAGCGACTTAGCCCTGGTCACTTTTGCCAATTCAATTACTCTTACACCCGGGACGATTACGGTTTCTGTTTCTCTCGATGGAGATTTTAAGGTTCATGC
>JBEQLC010000076.1:0-8144 GCA_040326175.1 Desulfobacteria bacterium
AAGAAACGCCAGCTGACGGAGGAGGCGTTGCAGAGGGCACACGACCAGCTCGAAATCCGGGTTGAGCAGCGAACCGCAGAGCTTACGAAGGCCAATGTCCTTCTAGAACAGGAGATAGCTGAGCGAAGGCAAGTGGAGGACGCCCTCAGAACCAGCGAGGCCACTCTAAATAGCATCTTCCGGGTAGCACCGGTAGGCATAGGACTGGTTTCCAACCGGACACTCGGGTGGACTAACGAGCAACTATCCATTATGACCGGGTATTCCTCTGAAGAGCTATCAGGGAAGAGCGCGAGAATCTTGTACCCCAGCGACGAGGAATTCGAATGGGTTGGAGACGCGAAGTATAGACAAATCAATGAGCTGGGAACTGGAACAGTCGAAACACGCTGGAAGCATAAGGACGGCAAGGTGATTGACGTCTTGCTGAGTTCGACTCCTATCGAAGCCGAAGATCATTCGAAAGGCGTTACATTCACAGCGTTGGACATCACTGAACGGAAACGGGCTGAGAGTGCACTGCGGAAGTCGGAGGAGGAATACAAAGAGCTAGTTGACAGTTCTCTCACAGGTATATTTATCCACCAGGACCAAAAATATGTGTTCGTGAACAACAAGTTTGCAGAAATGCATGGTTATAAGCCTGAAGAACTGCTGGCAAAGGCACCTTCCACGTTGATCCATCCTGATGAAAGGGAGGCCTTGACGGAAATAGGGTCAAGAAGGCTGAAGGGAGAAGCTGTCCCCGAACAGTATGAGGTCCGAAGACTCAGAAAGGACGGTGAGACCATCTGGGGTGAAATGATGGCAACCGTCATAGAGTATGAAGGAAGACCCGCTATCATGGGCAACATGATAGACATCACTATACGGAAGCGGGCTGAGAGGGCACTGCGTGAGAGTGAGAAGCGGTTCAGAAGCTTTTTGGATGATCTATCTGACATTGTGTATGAAACAGATGACACGGGTAAGCTTACCTATGCCAATAAAGCGGCCGAGATTACAGCGGGTCTCCCGCGACAAGATATCATAGGAGCACCTTTTCTTCCTCTCTTTACAAGAGAGAGTCAGAAAGTGGTGGTTGACGTGTATCAGAGGACTCTGAAGGGGGAGAGCCCGGAATACGAACTCACCTTCAACAATGGGAGAATCTGTCATTTCAAGAACCAATCGCGAAGAGGAAGAAATGGAAAGATTATCGGCGTATTCGGCACAGCAAGGGACATTACGGATCGCAAGGTAGCAGAACAAAGGCTCAGCATCTATCACGAGAGACTTCGGACCATGGCTTCCAAATTGTCCTTGGCCGAGGAGCGGGAACGACGCCGCATTGCAACGGAGGTACACGATCACATCGGCCAGAACTTGGCTTTTGCCAGGATCAAATTGGGAACGCTTTTGGGAGGGGACCCTTCCGTAGATGTCAAAACGACCGTAGATGAAATCAGCGGCCTTGTTGACGAGACCATCCAAGACACACGGTCCTTGGTCTCTGAACTCGGCTCTCCCGTTCTCTACGAGTTGGGATTTGTCCCTGCAATGGAGTGGCTTGCGCAGCAAACAAGTAAAAGGTATGACATTGCCGTAGACTTTGACGACGACGGTCAGCATAAGCCTCTGAGTAATGATGTTGGCGTCCTTATGTTTCGGGTGGTGAGGGAACTGCTGGCCAATGTTGTCAAGCATGCCCAAGCGGACAGGGCAAAGGTGTCCATCAGGAAAAATGGCGATCAGATTCAAGTTGAAGTAAGCGATGACGGAATCGGATTCAACCCCCTATCAATCGGCCCTGCCGAACACCAAGGCGGCAGGTTTGGTTTATTCAGCATTCGGGAACGCTTGGAACCTCTCGGCGGACATATGGAGGTAGCATCCCAACCTGGTCACGGTACCCAGGTAACCCTGTCAGGACCGCTTGAGTCTCTCGAGCAAAACGATACGGTAAACGGATCATAGTCAACGACCACCCGCAAAGCGGGAAAAGGCAGACGCACGCAGGTGTGTTAATCGTTGCGGTTGTACCGGGTGCAAAGCACCCGGTTTGAAAACAACCAATCAGATTGCCAACCCTTAGGAACCGGATCAGGCAGAAGATCTCCGCTCCTGGCTTGAAAGGGAGCCTCACCTGTCTTGTCAAGATTCAACTTTGAACCAGCGCATGGAAGGAGGCGTAATGGAACACCAAGAACAGGAACGATTGATGAACCTTAATCTCCATGAAAAAATAGAAAAATCAAAGGAAGTCATAAAAGAATCCCTAAAGAGATTCCCACACAACGAGCTTTGTCTCGCCTGGACCGGCGGCAAGGATAGTACCACCATGCTGTGGCTCCACCGTGAAGCATGCAAGGAGTTGGGCCTACCCTTGCCAAGAGCCATGTTTATAGACGAAGGGTATGTCTTCGAAGAGATAATGGAACTCGTTGACCAGGTAAAAACCGAGTGGACGGTGGATGTCGCGTTGGTCAAGAACACGGACGTAAGCGACAAAGCCGGGAAAGTGGGCGATCTCATTAGAGTAGCGGACCTGAATGAAAGAAACCGGCAGGAGATTGAAAAACTGGAGTTTACTGATGAGGCCTTCCCTTTTGAACCTGAATCGTTTGTCGGCAATCATCTGATGAAAACTGTTGCCATGAACATGTTCATGGAAGACAACAGCATCAACGCCTTGGCCACGGCCATCCGCTGGGACGAACAGGAATCAAGGGTAGCAGAAGATTATTTCAGCCCTAGAAAAAATCCGGATCACACAAGGGTCCATCCAATACTGCATTTTAAGGAACGAGATATCTGGGATACCATCCAAGAGTATAAGATACCCTTTTGCTCCCTTTACTACCAGGGATACCGGTCCCTGGGCGCTAAAGGATCCACCTCCAAAAACTCGGACATTCCAGCCTGGGAGCAAGATCTTGAAAACACAACTGAACGGGCAGGCCGAGGCCAGGACAAGGAACAGGTCATGGAGCAGTTGCGCACATTGGGCTATATGTGATTATTTAAGCTATAAATGATAGCTGATTGCGTCTGACGTCAAAAATGGGTGTCAGCTGAGAGCTTCAGCTATCAGCTTGCTAAGAGAGCTTTGCATAACTACTTTGAGCGACTATTATGAGCTTTTTGGGGAACCCATCCGGGCGAGGTGAACGGCCCACGGCAGTGGGCAAATCCCAGACTGTTTGAGGGCCTTAGGCCCGAGTTTTTGGGATTTAGTGAGCAAGCCCGCGGATGGGTCAAAAAGATCATTTTACCGAGTGAGAAGTGGTTGTGCAAAGGTCTCGTTAAAGGAGTGACTTCATGGCGTTGTTCAACAAGAAGAAGGCAAATCCTCGTGCAGTTGTAGTCGGTCTCGATGGCGTCCCCTACACGATGCTAAAGGATATGAAAAATAGGGGCCTGATCCCCAACATGGGAGAGATCTTTGACGCCGGGTATTTCGGCCAGATGAGCGTGTGCATCCCGGAGATCTCTTCGGTCTCCTGGTCGTCCTTTATGACCGGGACCCAGTCCGGAGAACATGGGATCTTCGGGTTCATGGACCTGCAACCCAATACCTACAAGATGTATTTCCCCAATTTCACGCATCTCAAAGCGCCCACCCTGTGGGATGACCTTGCTGCTCAGGGGAAGAAAACCGTGGTGATTAACATGCCGGCCACCTACCCTGCCAGGGAAATCAGTGGCGCGCTCATATCAGGATTTGTGGCCATTGACATCAATAAGGCGGTCTATCCGCTCTCTTTTATCCCGAGCTTGAACAATATGGATTATCGCATAGACGTAGATACCATGAAGGCGCGGGAAGACCACGAGTTCTTGTTTCGAGACCTCGATGCAACCCTCGTGGGTCGCGAAAGGGCGGTCGATTTGTTGTGGGAGGAGGTCGACTGGGACCTTTTCATCGTGGTCGTTACAGGCACCGACCGTCTAATGCATTTTCTCTGGGAGGCATTTGAACTAGAGACACACACCTACCACCAGGCCTTTCTCGATTACTTGAAAAGGGTTGACTCTTTCGTAGGCCGCATTCATGAGAAGTTCTTGGATCTGGAAGGTTCGAGAGAATCGGAAAACAATTTTTGTATGCTCTCAGATCACGGATTCACAACAATCAAGACAGAAGTCTATCTTAATCGCTGGCTGCAGGAAAACGGATACCTTAAATTCGGCAAGGAGCAACCTGAAACTATTATGGACATAGGCGAAGGGTCAACGGCCTTCTGCATGGACCCATCCCGGATTTACCTCAACCTCAAGGGGAAATACCCCTTAGGGACTCTCGATCCTGCAGACTACGAAAAAGTGCGGCAAGAACTTAAGGAAGGAATAGAATCTCTGACTTTCGAGGGTAACGAGAAGGTTGCAAACAGAATCTACTTCAAGGAAGAGCTTTATCACGGCCCCCAAGCGGATCTGGGGCCAGACTTAGTCGTGCTCGCCCATCATGGCTATGACCTGAAAGCAAAAGTAAAATCAACCGAGATTTTCGGCAGGACAAACCTCGTCGGCATGCACACTCAAGACGATGCCTTTTTCGCTAACAGTGCAGGTGTGGGCTGCCAGTCTATCTTTGAAGCCGGGGGCATTATCCTTAAATCGCTGACATGAGTTCGGCCCCGGCCATCTTCATGACCAGATTTATTGCCGGCTGGCTCCGATCAGAACTCGAAGGTGATGCAGCCGTCCCCGGCCTTGGCGATCTCAACCAAATCATCCACCGCCAGGGCCGTCACATTTCTGAATGTTACGCCGGCGTCAGACCCGGCGGCGGCCGTTGCAATCTGAACTAACTCATCTTTAGACTTAGTGCCGACGTCCAATGTCAACCCGCCGGCAGCATCTGCAATCTTTACCAGATCATCAGTTGATATGCTCACAATAACCTCCCTCTTATGATCAATCCTTTAACAATTCCTCTTCGTATATATCCAACCCCTTCACACAATCCTCAATGTCTGCATCCTCAGGAAGTCTGTCCTTCAAATTCTTGATTTTACCCTTGATGCATGCTGCACAACACACGAGCAGCTCCTCTGCAATCGTCTCTGAAGGAAGACCTGCACATTCCGGGCAAACAGCAATACGGTTCGGGCCCAGCAAGATCCCCTTTGGGATCTCTTTTCCAACATGTTTGCAGCCTAACCACAGCACCTGCTCCCCATGTCTCGGGCATTCCCCCATCTTCTTCTCGTAATCCGCTGCTTTGTAGCTCATTCTTTTCTCACCTTGTCCCCGGCTGAAGTTTACGTCCAGATGGTCCCGTCAGTGACCGATTTGCCCACGCTTTAATCCCATGTATTGAACGGCATCTCAAGATCCTGAAGAGACATCCCCACGCTTGTATCTTTCTCAACCCGCTCTCCGCGCCGCAATTTGCCCAAGAAAACCTCAATTAAGATGATCATTATCTCATTCTTCGCGGCGGCCTGGCTCACGTCCTCCGCGGAAACAGGGGCCATTAGCTTCTCCCTGAGGAGAGCCTTCAACGTCTCCATTTGCTCTTCCAGAGAAGAAGCGAGGAACTCGTCAGAAAACTCCATACCCAAATGCTTCTCCTCTGAAAATACAACGCGAAAAGCATCATCTTTGCCCATGGCCTTGACTCCCGAAAACCTCTCTAAACCCTGATCTTGAGTGCACCTGTGTTTACTTTTTTGCACAGGGGACCCGGTACATAACCCAAACATCTCCGCTTTCCATGTCCCGAGTCTCGTAACGTTCTATTGTAGTTTCATCCAGAAGTGGCTCTAGACCCTTCTCCTCAATTTCCTCTACCAATTCCCCTATTTCGTTTTGAAAATCAACGTCGACCTCTTCATCAAATAATGGCTTCGGAATCCTGAAAACCTTGCCGTGATAGACCATAGAAGCGTCTGTTTGTTGTTGGGTAACCCCCTTTGTCGTAGAATAATACGCTATGTTAACCTTCTGTGCCATAATGACCCTCTTTTCCCGGGATTCCCTCCCATTGTTGTTTCACTCAAGTTGCATGTCTTCTAGCATGAGCCTTGGTCCGCACAACCTTCTTGGATTGAACAATTTGGGACCTGACTGCCACTTAGTCGTCTGAGTCAGGGCTACCTTCACCTTTTAATCACGGATACCCCTTTTGTCAAACAAGAACGGGCATTTCTCCACGCTGTATGCCGTTCAAAACTGTTAACCAAAAAGGGCAAAGCCCGTGTAAGGCCCTGCCCTTGATATCCGATTGACTCACGACAGCCCAATTCTTAAACCTCTCCGAGAACACCGCCAGACTTAAGCAAGAGCCAAGCAGGCCCATGGCGGCAGTCAGCTTGCCGGTTTTACAACCCTGCAAATCCGCACCGCGAATACAGTAAGCCACACAAGCCAACTGTAGATGAAGATTTCGTAGTGCTTGCAAACCGAGAAGGATAGCCTCCTGCTCAGCCCTCTCTCGACCAACCGGCAATGTAAATGAAGTGGATTTAGATGGTGTTGAATGTTCAACATGTTTTTGAGCACTGTATCTTCTCCTGCTGCCGCCCACTGAGATAGGCAGAATCTTTTACCACCATCTTTTGGACACTGATTTTATGCATTTTCGGTTTGGAACTCAATTAGGAAAACTGTGGGTTTCACATGTTAGAACACCTGATTTTTGAACGGAAAATCCCTGATTTGTGAAAAGAAAGAAGGTCGCCTTACAATGACGCAAGAAGTTTTGTGGACCCCGATCCCAAAGGCCGCCACTTCTTTGTGGTTTGTACAAGATATTGGACGAGTTCTCCAGTCGACGAAGTCCTGGCTTCTTTGTAACCATTTAACCCCGCCCGAACCTGGTCTTAAGAAGAGCCGATCAGATGCCACGAGTGTGGATGGTCTTTCACAAAAGTAGTTCTTCCAGGTAAAAATAGGCTGTTTTCCTATCCGAAATCAGTAATAAGCCGGATGGAAAGATCAGAATCAAAGGGGTAATCTATGCATCGCAACACGGTAGAATTTCTTTAAAGAGGGAAAGCCACCTTGATCTTCAAACACAAATCAATGACTGTAGAGATGGCCAAAGTTGGTTGTGAAGCTCTCTGCAGGCAGAGAAGGGAGAACTAGGATTCACTCAATCTCGAACATCAGAGATGGCGTCATATCTCGAAGATAGACGTCCAAACGGGAGAGAGTTTTCCCACCCATCGTTATGAGCCAAAGAGGTTGACATCATCTGTCGAAGGTCTAACCTGAGTGGAGAATAGGGAAAGGAGCCATGAGCATAAGGATCTTGTTAGCAGACGACCATAGGATAATGAGAGAAGGGCTGCGCTCCTTGATTGAGAATGAGCCCGACATGGAGGTTGTGGCAGAGGCGGCAGACGGGCGGACTACCGTGCGGTTGGCCGAAGAATTCTCTCCGGACGTGGCTGTCGTAGACATCACCATGCCCGAGCTAAATGGGATCGAAGCGAGCAGCCAAATCGCTGCTCGAGCTCCTCATATTAAGGTGCTTGCCCTGTCTATGCATTCGGATGAGCATTTTGTTACAGGAATGCTGCGAGCCGGGGCATCAGGTTATCTTCTAAAGGACTGCGCTGCTGAGGAACTATGTCGGGCCATCCGTTCCCTGGTTGCGAACGAGACTCACCTGAGTCCCAAGATAGCAAGCATCGTAATAGAAGATTATCGGCGCGGATTGTCAGAAACCCGGCCTGCGCGAGGCAAGCAGCTAACGTCTAGGGAACGCGAGGTCCTCCAGCTTGTGACTGAAGGGGAGACCTCCAAGAAAATTGCTTCGCGACTCTGTGTCAGCGTGAAGACTATAGATGCACACCGCCAGCAGATCATGGATAAGCTAGATATCCGCAGTGTTGCTGGGCTCACGAAATATGCCATTCGCAAAGGAATAACTTCCATCCAACTCTGACCACTCCTCAGCAGGCCGACGAGAGTAGCTCTTTACGCGGCTATTATTACCGAGTAGAATTTAAGCACTTCACTAGGAAAGCTCCGCATCTTTTCCGATTACTTCTCTGCCCCGAATAAGTAGCTCTCCCCTCTTCCCCAACATCATATCCGGCAAAACCTGCGGGAAATGCGCACGCTGTAGCAGTTCAAACACCGATCTATATTGTGGGCGTCAGAGCAATGTCCCCCTGTCCAATTTGGGGAGACAACTTCACCCGGGCAAG
>JBEQLC010000077.1:0-8115 GCA_040326175.1 Desulfobacteria bacterium
GTGAGGAGAAGTATGAGCGCTTGTTGATCGGGCTGGGCAAAAAGCATCCTGAACGCATGGCAATCAGAATTGGGTTTGATGAGTCCTTGGCTCATCGCATAATGGCAGGTGCTGATATGCTCTTGATCCCTTCCCGCTATGAGCCGTGCGGACTTACTCAGATCTACGCCCTCAAATACGGCACAGTGCCTATTGTAAGGGCCACAGGAGGCCTTGATGACACTATTAAGGAGTTTGACCCGGTGTCAGGCCGAGGAACCGGATTCAAGTTTGTTGAGTATGAAGCAGAGGCCTTCTTGGACCAAATCAAGGAAGCTGTCAGGCTTTTTGAAGAGGGGACGAATTGGATGAAACTGGTAGAGAATGGGATGCGGTCTGACTTTTCGTGGGAAAGATCGGCCCAAGAATATATTCATGTGTATGATAAGGTAAGAAGAACCGGTTAAGGGTTTCAAAAATATTCAGTCAAGGTTGGCCGACTTGTGATAAATAACCCGTGAAGAAGAGGCCACCCGTACCATCAAAGGAGGGAGCAATGGCAAAGAAACCTAGGGAGCTGGCTGCAAAAGACCTGCGAATGTGTGTTGATCCAAAGAGCGTGGAAGTTGCTTTCACCAAAGAGCTTTGTCCTGTCTCGCATGGGGTGGTCGGACAGGAACGGGCCATTGAGGCCATTAAGTTCGGCGTGGGGATGGCCGATCCTGAGTACAATATCTACGTTGCAGGCACGACCGACACAGGCGCTACATACATGGCTCGAGCGTTGTTGGAAGAAGAGGCAACAAAGCAGCCTCCGCCCCCGGATTGGTGTTACGCGTATAACTTTAAAGAGCCTGACAAACCCACGGCCATACAACTGCCAGCCGGCCGAGCAAATGAGCTGAAAAGGGGAATGGATAGCCTAGTGGAGGCCCTCAAGGTCGACATACCGACTACATTCAGCACGGACGATTATCGCTATAAAGAACAGGTCCTGCGACAGGAATTTGAAAACAAACGCCGCAAGGTCATCGATGTCCTGAGGGAGAAAGTGGAGGCAGAAGGTTTCTTATTGCAGGTTGATCCCCAAGGGGTGTCCATCATACCGGGAAAGGATGGGAAGATCGTTCCTCCCGAGCAGCTTGCTAAGTTTACCTCGGAGGAAAAGACGGCCCTGCGGGACAGGGGCGACAAACTGTCGGTGGAGATGAACCAGGCTATGAATGACATAGGGGGACTGGAGTCCGGCTACACGGAACGGCGCAAACAGCTGCACCATAGGGTTGCCCTTGCCGTGGTGAAGAAAAGGATGCAAGCCATAGTCGGAAAATTTAAAGATCAGTCCCATGTGTTAAACCACCTTGCTGCTGTGAAACAGGACATTCTGGAGAACATCGGCGATTTTAGAAGAAGGCCCGACGCAGAGGCCCAAAAAGGGGCTTTTCCTGGGGCGGCTTCACCCCAGGTCATGAATAAATATAAGGTAAATGTACTTATTGACAACTCTGAAACCGAGGGGGCCCCTGTCGTCTATACCTCCAGCCCTACCTATCCGGCCCTGTTCGGCAGGATTGAACGGGAAGCGATCTTTGGTGCCCTGGTTACTGACTTCACCATGATCAAACCGGGTGCCCTGCACGAGGCGAATGGGGGATATCTGGTCTTGAAGGCAACCGATATCCTCAAATGGTATGTCTCGTGGGAGGCCCTTAAACGGGCAGTCAGACACAAAGAAGTAAAGATAGAGGATTTGGGCGAGATGTATGGTTTCATGACTACCAGGACCCTCAAACCCGAACCAATACCCCTGAATCTTAAGCTCGTGATAACAGGTGATCCCTATATATATGAGCTTCTCTACACCTATGATGATCGTTTCAAACAGATGTTCAAGATTAAGGCACACTTGGATGACAGGACGGATCGAAGCAAAAAGCGAATTCGGGAATGCCTTTGCTGTATGGCGAGGTTTTGTGATGAAGAGGGACTTAAACACATTGACCGCACGGGGATGGCCAGAATCCTGGAATACAGCATGGAAGTGGCTGGCAGCAGAGATAAGATGACACTGAGGTTGGGGGCCATTGCGGATGTCATCAGGGAGGCCAACTACTGGGCTGTGCAGGAGAAAAGGAGACACATTCGTGCGCCCCACGTTGACAAGGCTATAGAGAAAAAGATCTATCGTTCGAATCTAGTTGAAGAGCGTATCCAGGAGCTGATCAAGAAAGACATCTTCTGGGTTGAAACCGATGGTTACAAGGTGGGCCAGATCAACGGTTTAGCTATTTTGCAGACCGGTGATCACATGTTCGGCAAACCCGGACGGATCACAGCCAATGTGTCGATGGGAAAAGCAGGTGTCATCGCAATCGATCGAGAATCCCACCTAAGTGGGAACTTCCACACCAAAGGCGTTATCATCCTTAGCAGTTATCTGCGAGAGAAGTTTGCTCACAATAAACCCCTAGCCCTCACGGCCAGCCTGTGTTTTGAGCAGACGTACGGCATGGTCGATGGAGACAGCGCGTCCAGCACGGAACTTTTTGCCATCCTTTCCGCCATTGCCGAAGTGCCGATCTTTCAAGGGATTGCCGTTACCGGCTCTGTCAGTCAAAAGGGCGAGATTCAGCCCATTGGCGGGGCGACTCGCAAGATTGAAGGGTTTTTTGACATTTGTAAACATAAGGGGCTTACAGGCAGTCAAGGCGTCATCGTTCCCGCCAAGAACGTGAAGGAGTTGATGCTGAAAAAGGACGTGGTCAAGGCGGTCGAAGATGGCAAGTTTCATGTATATCCCATAAAGACTATTGAACAGGGGATTGAAATACTTACAGGCATGAAGGCGGGCAAAAGGCGTAAAGACGGGACATACTCCAAGGACACGCTTTTCCGACTTGTGGATGACCGTTTGAAGGACCTGGCTGAAAAGGCCCGAGCGTTTGGCAAGCAAGAGGAGCCACAGCAACAACAGTCATCAGGCCCGTGTTGCGGTTGATTCGTTTGTTAGCGGAAGCAGTATTATAGTCATGGAGGTCAGACAAAATACAAAGATAGTTACATCATGACACCGGACCGGTGAGCAAAATCTGGTTTTGAATCGACCTGGATTCCCCTGCTGCAATTACCCTTATTGCCGGCCGGCCCCTGACCGGGCATTTGTATTCGCAGATGCCGCACCCGTTGCACCTTTTCAGGTCCACATATGGAGCATTGACCTCCACCGGGGACGAGTTCGGGCCGGGGATCACCTGTTTACTCAGATAAATCGCCTTGGGCGAAGTGGGACACACTTCCTGACATACAATGCAGGGTCCGTTGCCGGACCACGGAAGGCAGCGTCCCCTGTCCACATAGGCAGACCCGATTATAATGGGGCGCTCGATCTTTTCCCTTGCTGTTATCTCCTCGATGGCGCCCGTAGGGCACACGCTGCCGCACAGGGTGCAGGTATATTCGCAGTAGCCCTGGACCATAATGAGATGAGGTGTCCAGAAGCCTGCCAGACCCGCCTCTCCGAGGGTCGGGTTGATGACATTCGTGGGACATGCCTTCATGCAAAGGCCGCACCTCTGACACAGTTGCAGAAAATCCCTTTCGGGCAAGGCCCCCGGTGGTCTGATCAAGCGTGGATCTGAAACATGGTGTTCAGTGCCGTCGAGTTTTGTCAGAAAGGGGAGGGATATACCAGCCGCCAGGCCCCCGAGCACGGCCCGCCGACCCATATCCGGTCTTCTGTTCGATTTGGGCGCCCATCTGAATTTAAAGGAGAGGGCACCCTCAGGACAGGCATCAAAGCAATTGAAACACGACAGACATTCAGCGTTTTCCCAGGTCTGGCTCGGCATGGGTGAGGCGGCCCCCTGACAGCTCCTGGAGCATAATTTGCAATCCGTGCACGCAGCTTCATCCTTTTCCAGCCTGAGCAACGTGAACCTCGAAAATATCCCCAGGAGGGCCCCAAGGGGGCACAATATGCGGCACCAGAAACGGGGTCTGATCCTGTTGAGAAAGAGAATAACAAGAAAGATCAGTCCGATAAACCAGCCTGTCTTGTATACTGGATAGCCATAACCGAAGACAGGCGAGACAATTACTTCAGCGGCATAACTCAGATAGTTCAGGGTCTTGATGTCACTGGCCGCCATCACATCGAAGATTTCTTTGAGGCCTAAACCCGTGCCGGGAAGTATTGCCAGTGCCAGGGATCGAAAAAGCAAAGAGATTGGATCAATCAGTCCCACCAGATTAGGAGTAATGAGAGCAGTCATCAGGACTGTTATGAGGAGGAAATACTTGATCCTCTGCCCCGGGGTTTTTTGATTGGCCTGGATCATGCGGTCCCCCTTGAGGGCAGGTTTCACCGAGCCGGCAATGTGATGGATCGTGCCGAGGGGACAGATGAAGCTGCAGAATACCCTGCCAAGAAAGAGGGTCACAACAAGCAGGCCGAGGGCCCATCCGAATCCATGAATAAGACGGTGACCTGATAGCAGGCTGGATAGCCAAACCAGGGGGTCGAGCTGGAAGAAAAACTTCACCGGGTGATCCAGTCTCAGATCGAGGTCACCCGAAAAAATGAGCGAGTACTGAAGGTAGACATCCTCTGGGAGTCGGCTTTCCACCAGTAGAAAAAGGAAGAAGCCCAAGAAAGCTGTCTGGCTGATTCTACGTATCCAGACCAGGTGCTTGGCTCTCACAGGGCGACCTTTTTCTGGGTTAATCCTTGGGGGTCATAGCTTCCGAGACCCCACTTCTGTCCGAGACGGATAAAGCCGATCTCGTTTGGCTGATAGTCAAAGAGCCCTGCCGCCCTTGCGTCTACAGCAACAGGGTCATTGCCAAGGATAAGCGTGTTCTTGACGGCTACATCCGAGGGGCTTCCACCGGAAGGGCCGTTTGTTATCATGACCCGTGTGGCATCTATGAGGGTCAGAGTGGGATTGAAAAACTGGGCCAGATCCACAATGCTCTGGTGAATGTCCTGATGAAGGGCACTTCTCCTTCCGCCCACGCCCCCTATCCAGTTCTTCATGCCCAGTGTCAGTGTGCTCAGCCCGTGGACCTTGGCAATCGGCACATTCAGAACCTTGTCTGCTTCCACAAAGGGCACAAAGACCCGCCAGACATCCAGACGGTGCCCATTCAGTTTCATCGGCCTCAGGAGGGAGGCTCTGGGGAAAACAAGGTCTGCTCCTGTTTTCTTGGCCACGTGACCTATGCCGGTTAGGGCAAAACAACGTCTGGCATCATGTATGGTATGGTCTGCGATCCTGACCTTCTTGGCCCCTGCATCAAGGCAGAGTTCAACGACCGCTTCCACGACCTCGGGATTTGTTGTGGCTGCCAGTTCTGGACGCCTGGCCCAGGAGATATTCGGTTTTATCGCCACCACATCTCCCTTTGAAACAAACTGACCCATACCTCCGGCAGCCTCAAAGACCTTACGCGTCAGTTCCTTGATCTTATAGCCCTCCTTGGAGCCGACGCCTTCAACGAGAAACCTGTTATCCGCAGTTGCGGCGTGTGTTGTACCTATAGGCAGTAAGGGAGACACGCCAAGAGCGGCTCCGGCGAAGCCGGCCGATATCCGGGCGATGCGCTTCAGGGATTCTCTTCTGGTTATTGGATGGTTCGTTTCCATGGTCACCCCTCCTTTACGACGGTAGTATGTGAGCATTCTTGGTCCGTTATTGAGGGACAACACCCCATGGGGACCTGGACACATTTCTGAGCCGGGTTAACACTAAGATTGGCTCAAATTGCGCACCCGTGTCAACAGATTGTTGTCAGGACAAATGGGCTTTCGCATGAGATGGAGAAACATGGTACCCAAATTCGATTGAAAAGGACAAGAGGCTTTGCTATATGAACCGCATGAAGCGTTCTGCATCATACATCCTTTGTGCGTTAATTCTCCTGGGTTTCGCTGTCCCCGGCCACTCCTATGTCATGCCCGCCGAACAGATCCTGGACTTCATGATCAAGCAGTTTGGCTCGACTCGCACCTTTGTCGTATCGCAAAAGACCGTGATCTATGACCCTAGCCTTGAAGACGGGATGCGTGAGCTTGATGGGACCATCTACTACCGGTATCCTGATCAGTTCAGGTGTGAAGTGAGCACACCAGAGGGCGAGCAGCTTCGTGTGGTTGGTCCTGAGGGTGCCATCTTTGTGGCGGAAGGCAAGATTATTGCGGAAAGAGAAAACACCTTCGACCACTTCAAAGACCTTTTACTGTACCGACGGACGGATCTCCTGCTCAATCGACTCTCTCAACTCGATATCAATCTCGATGTGGTGAGTCTTGGAAGGTACAAAGACAGGATTGCCTATGTTATCGGGGCCAACTATCCTGATGAATCTGTGCCTCAGGTTTGGATTGAGAAGAAGACCTTCAGGCCGTTGAGATGCCTTCTAAGGAGTGGTCCATATGGTGCGGATCTGGAAGAAATAGAGTATGCGGACTATATGGCCCTGGACAAGAAGAGGTGGTACCCGGAACACATCCTCTTTTACAAGGATGGCGGGCTCGCCAAGATGTATGTGTTAAAGACTTTCAGAATTAATCCAGAACTGCCCGATCAGTTGTTTGACATTGCTTATCTCAAGACGATCTACGAGCCCGTTACTTCCGTTCAACCATCTTCTTCACCCGAATCCGATCTGGATGAAGTACAGAAGACTATCAGGGATTTCAGAAAGACTTTTGAATGATGGAGAAAATCATTATTGAAGGGGGCCACCGTCTGGAAGGCACGGTAGCCGTCAGCGGGTCCAAGAATGCGGCTCTTCCCATCCTGGTCTCTGCGCTTCTAACCGAGGGGTGGAATACCTTTGATAATGTGCCGGACCTCAGGGATATCAGGACGATTAAAAGCCTGCTGACGGACCTTGGGGTTCAGGTCGAAACCAGCGGAAGCGTGGTGAAGGTGGATGCCAGCGGACTGAATAACCATGAGGCTCCGTATGATCTGGTTCGAACCATGCGGGCCTCGGTCCTTGTCCTGGGGCCGTTGCTGGCCCGCCTTGGGCGTGCTCGGGTTTCCCTACCAGGAGGGTGTGCCATCGGTGCCCGCCCAATCAACCTTCACCTCAAAGGTTTTGAAGCACTTGGAGCACAGATTTCACTCAACGAGGGCTATATCGAGGCAGAGGCCCCGTCACTCAAGGGGGCTGAGATCTATTTCGACATTTCAACGGTAACCGGAACGGAAAATCTGATGATGGCGGCTGTGCTGGCCGAAGGATGTACCACTCTGAGGAATGCAGCTCGTGAACCTGAGATTGTGGCCTTGGCCGAGGTGTTGAGCCAGATGGGTGCCCGGATCGAGGGTGCTGGTACAGAGGTTATTAAGATAACAGGGGTCGAGGCCCTGAAGCCGACCTCCTTTACCGTAATACCCGACAGGATAGAGACCGGCACTTTCTTGGTGGCTGCAGGAGTAACCCGGGGGGATATCAAGATTGAGGGCTGCGAACCCAGCCATCTTCAGGCCGTCATAAACAAACTCAGACAAACAGGGATCACTATTGAACAGGAACCAGGAGGCCTTCGCGCCATAGGTGCGGAGACGATTTCCAGCACGGATGTCAAGACCCTCCCATATCCCGGCTTCCCCACGGACATGCAGGCCCAGTTTATGGTCCTGATGTGTCTGGCAAATGGTTTGAGCGTAACCTCAGAGACTGTTTTTGAAAATCGCTTCATTCATGTGAGTGAGCTTCAGCGCATGGGCGCAGACATCACGGTGTCGGGGCACGCCGCTGTGGTCAAGGGCGGCGCAGGGTTGACAGGGGCGCCTGTAATGGCAACCGACCTTAGGGCAAGCGCCTCGCTTATCCTGGCCGGTCTGGCCGCAACGGGAACCACCGAGGTTTCCCGGGTTTATCATATTGATCGTGGATATGAGGCGATTGAGAAGAAGCTGACTCAACTGGGCGGGCACTTGGAGCGGGTTCCGGAGTAAAGGGGGATGATTGTCAATTTCTGTCACCGGACAGCCGGGTCAGTACGCACCATTGCACCAGAATAATAATGAGCTAACCATGAAAAGGGGGACGTCCCCACAATCTTCTGAAACTAATTATGACAGAGACTTTGTGAAAGGAGGAAAAATGAAGTCATTAATAGGC
>JBEQLC010000078.1:0-8046 GCA_040326175.1 Desulfobacteria bacterium
CTGCAGTCTGTTGATGGAGCCAAAGAGGCTGCGGTTAACCTTGCTACGGGAAAAGCTACCATTACTCATGATGTAAGTTGGGCAGGAGTGGAAGCCCTGCGAAAGGTGATTTCAGAGTCAGGGTATGAGTTTCTGGGTGTGTCTCAACCAGCCATTGAAGACGCTGTGGAAGCAGCTCGGGAGGGAGAGATTGTAGAGCTGAGGGTAAAGTTCATTGTGGGTGCTATCTTGAGTGTAGTCATTTTTGCGGGATCCATGCAGAACTGGTTTCCTTTTCTGAGGTCCATTCCGAGGCAGACTATGCTTTTCTGCCTTTTTTTGCTCACCACGCCGGTGGTTTTCTGGGTAGGCAGCCGGTTCTTCTCAGGAGCTGTTACGGCAGCCCGGCAAAAGACGACGGACATGAACACCCTGGTAGCTGTAGGGGCCTTTTCAGCCTATTTTTATTCTGCTCTGGCCACGTTTATGCCGCAGTTTTTTGCAGGCGCCGGCATTGCCCCCCACGTCTATTTTGACGGTGCAGCAATGATCATCACCCTCATCCTCCTAGGGCGTCTGCTAGAGGCCAAAGCCAAAGGAAGGACTTCCATGGCCATCAAACGGCTCATGGGGCTCAAGCCAAAGACTGCCCGTGTGATACGGGATGGCAAGGAGACCGACATCCCAATTGAGTCTGTGATGAAAGAAGATCTCATCTTGGTGCGGCCCGGAGAAAAGATCTCGACCGATGGGGTGGTTGTTTCAGGGTCATCTTCAATAGATGAATCGATGCTTACCGGAGAGAGCATTCCGGTGCCTAAGGAAGCAGGAGATGAAGTCTTTGCAGCCACACTGAACAAGAGCGGAAGTTTCACTTTCGAGGCAACTAAAGTAGGGGCCGAGACGGCCCTGGCCCAAATCATCCGTCTTGTCGAAGAGGCCCAGGGCTCCAAGGCACCTATCCAGCGGATCGCGGACAGGGTGGCGTCCATCTTTGTGCCTGTAGTTTTTTGCATAGCGGTATTAACTTTCCTGATTTGGTACTTCTTGGTACCCCAGCCCGTCTTCAGCCGTGCCCTCCTTAATTTTGTGTCGGTTCTAATCATTGCCTGCCCGTGTGCCATGGGCCTAGCAACTCCGACAGCAGTGATGGTCGGGACCGGGTTGGGGGCTGAAAACGGAATTCTTATAAAAGGCGGAGAGAGCCTCGAAAAGGCCTATAAACTAACCACCATTGTTTTTGACAAGACCGGTACCTTGACTAAAGGAGAACCCGAGGTCACGGATATACTGACTTCAGGCGGCTTGGCAGAATCTGACATTCTGAAAAAGGCTGTTTCCATTGAGGCCGTTTCAGAACACCCTCTGGCCCAGGCCATTATTGAAAAGGCTCGTCAGGAACAGTTGAACCCTGATCCCGTGGAGGATTTTGAGGCTTTGCCAGGCTTTGGGGCGAAGGCCGTCCTCAATGACAAGCAGTACCTGTTGGGTAACCTGCGGCTTATGGAAAAAGAGGCCGTAACAATGAACGGTTTCGACCAGAAGGCCGAGAGACTTGCCTCCGAGGCCAAGACTTGCATCTTTGTGGCAGCTGAGGGCCGGGTTATCGGCCTTATTGCCGTTTCTGATACGCCCAAGACATCTGCGCGTGAAACAGTTACTAGCCTGAAAGGCATGGGATTGAGCGTGGCCATGATTACCGGAGATAATCAAAAAACAGCCCGGGCCGTTGCTGATGCTCTCAGCATTGATCAGGTATTGGCCGAGGTACTTCCTGGTGATAAAGCCGATGAGATAAAACGGCTGCAGTCGCAGGGCCAAGTTGTTGCCATGGTCGGAGATGGCATTAATGATGCGCCAGCCTTGACAACATCCGATATCGGGATTGCCATCGGAGCAGGGACAGACGTGGCTATAGAAGCCAGCGACATCACGCTGATCAAGGATGATTTGCGATCGGTTCCGGCAGCAATCAAACTATCCTTTCAAACGATGAAAGTCATTAAGCAGAACCTTTTCTGGGCATTCTTCTACAACAGTCTCGGGATTCCCATTGCAGCCGGGGCATTATATCCCTTCTTCGGGATTTTGTTGAATCCCGTGTTCGCAGCAGCAGCCATGGCCATGAGCTCGGTCTCCGTGGTAAGCAATTCGTTACGGTTGAGGAGGTCATGGTCCAGCACTCTCTGAGTTGGGTTCCAGGCTCTTTGACGTAACGCTTTGCCCTTGACTACTTGACATGATGTTGATAAAGGACGATAGAAAGGCGCTTGGTGTGGACTTTGTGACAGAAGGTTCAGTGAAAGGAGAAGAAAAATGGCAAGCAAGGTTTTACTCGCGTTGGATAACTCCAGTTATTCCTTGAAGGCTGTCAAGTACGCTGTCAAGACCCTGAAGTCTGACTCTATGGTCACTATGTTGACCGTGCTGCCGGACCCGACGGCAGCCTGTGGATTGGATGGTCCCTCTCTGATACCCATATTCAAAAAGAATGTGAAAACATTTTGTATCATAGAGGATGCAAAGAAATCTGCCATGGAGGGGTTCATGGAAGAGGCCAAGAAGCGCTTTGTCGCAGCTGGCTTCTCTCCTAAGAATATCGCCATCCGGATTCGCAAAAAAAAGACGGGTATTTCCCGGGACATTCTGAGAGAAGCCAAACGCGGGAAATACGACACGATCTTAATGGGTAGAAGAGGATTGACCGGCATCAAGCAGTTTGTGGCTGGAAGTATCACAAACAAGATGTTTCATTTTGCACAAGGTGTCACTCTCATTGTCGTAGAGTGAGCAAGAGCCATTTGTTGGTGCCAGTATAGGCCAACGAATCATGGTGTTGGACCGGCACCTCGGTAATTCCCCCCGGGTATAGGGTAAGACAGCTATATTTTGTCGTCGGGTGGGGGGCTGCTTCACGACAGTACTGGAAGAAGGATAATTGGGAAGTGTTGCCCCGGGAGACCGGGGTTTTTCTGTCCATTGCAGCCATATCCTCACGAAGCGTCCCCGCTCCTTCAGTGACAGCAATTTAAGTAAATGTCTTGTCACCGACTCTTCCTTTTCTAAGAAAACATGACTTGTATTATAACTCATCTCAAAAATGTGGATCAGGGTTCAGGGCCCCGCCTGACGGCGGGACTTCGGATCTATTTATAAGATAAAGGTTCTCAGCAAACGCGGGGCGGCGAAAAAGCGCAGCATACACGTAGTATGTGAGCATTTTGAGCCGATCCGCAACACCGCCATGGGGCCTTAGGTGCATTTTTGAGATGGGTTATATGTGGGGGCTATGGATAGTAGGTTGCGCAAGAGTTTTCAGATTCCCACGCTGTCACACGGCTGACTTTAATCTCGGGGTCATCTATCGACACGGACAATCGTTCTGCCACGCACCTTGCGATGTTTTCTGAAGAGGGATTCTGGTCCTTGAAGGCCTCCAGATCGTTCAGGAATTTATGGTCCAGGTCTGCCATTACAGCATTGACATGTTTCTTCAGAACCCTAAAGTCCATGACGATACCCGCCTCGCCTATGTTCTTTGAGGTGACATACACCTCGATCTTCCAGTTATGGCCATGCAAGTTCTCGCAGGCCCCCTCGAACTCCTTTAGCTGATGAGCAGCGGAGAAGCTTGTAATGACCTTCAATTCATACATATTCTTGAGTGCCTGAAGTGTCTAAAGTGAACTAAAATGTCTAAAGTGAACTAAAGTGCCTTGAGTGAACTAAAGTGCCTAAAGTTGAAAGGGCACCATGTTAGGGTAGCCTCTGGAATGATTACTGAGTTATTCTGCTTTCTCGGCATACGGTTTTCCGCATTCATTGCAGACGCCTTTTTCGTTTATTACACCGATGCAGGTGCCGTCACTGCACAGAGTGCGCTCCGAGAAATCGACCGCATCCTCGCCAGATTCTGCAGTTGACTCCGGTAAAGGCATCTCTGCGCCGCATTGGCAACAGAATCTTGCTTCAAGGGGGGCGCTTTCGTGGCATTCAGGACACTCCCGTGATGGGAGATCAACCTCGCAGTGAGGACATTTTATCATAAAGCCTTCTAACCTCCTATCGTTGACATGGGACGAGCAGACTCTCCCCGTACCAGGATTTCAGCATGATGCCGCCTTGGTTTCCTGGCTATGGCCTCTTGAAACACCCCTTTCAAATCTTCCTGGCTGCCACCGTTTCTAAGTGTCGACTTGATATCAACCTCATCGTCTGCAAAAAGGCATGGGCGAAGCCTGCCGTCTGCGGTAAGCCTGAGGCGATTGCACGAAGGGCAGAAGTGGTGACTCATGGCACTGATGAAACCGATTTCCCCAGCGGCTGATTCAAAACGATATCGCTCCGCGGGCCCGTCATGGATGGCGTGCGGAATCTTGTGAAGCGATCCGAGGGTCTCGAGTTTACACCTTATCTCGTCTGAGGAGATATATTCTTCTGGCCCCCAGTTACTGTTTTGCCCGATCGGCATGTACTCGATGAATCGAACATGAAAGGGCCTTTGCATAGAAAGGTGCGCAAACTGCCGTAGTTCGTCATCATTAAGTCCTCTGATGGCCACGACATTCACCTTGATCGGTGAAAATCCTACTGCCTCGGCGACCTGAAGCCCTTTCCAAACAGCATCGAAACAATCCCGACGGGTTATCTTCCTGTACTTCAAGGGGTCCAGTGTGTCCAGACTAACGTTGATGCGACGAAGACCCGCCTCAAAGAGTGGTTCAGCCAACTTCTGCAAGAGCACACCATTGGTCGTGAGACTCACATCTTCGATCCTGGGGATTCGATTCACAGACTCAACGAAGTTCACAAAGTTCCTGCGAAGAAGAGGTTCGCCGCCCGTCAGGCGGACCTTTCTCACGCCCAGATCAATGCCCATCCGGATCACCTCAAGAATCTCTTCGTAGCTCAAGATGTCTGAATGATCCAAAAGCTTCAGATCCTGTACAGGCATGCAGTAGATGCATTGCAGGTTACAGCGATCTGTTACAGAGACCCTAAGGTAGGTGATCTCGCGGTTGTATGGGTCTAAACTTGGAGCCATAAGGGACTGCCAGTTTCAAGGCCTTGTTCTTGGGCCAGCATGTCAAGGTGCAAGGTAGATATTTGCTCCAATAGAGCATAGACAGGGTGCTCTATTTTCCTCGTATCAACAGTTTTAAGATACTTCTTGCAGGCATCACAGACATCCACCCGATAGTCCTTTTCTTCTTCGCTGAAGAAGTAATGCAAGGTCTTGTGGTCCTCATTATCACAGAACGGGCAGTAGATTCTCCGTGCCTGCCACTCGTGGCCGCAAAAACTGCAAACCAGTGATCTTTCTCCTTCATCCCTGAGGATTGACAGGGCAGGCGGGCTGCCGCAGATAGGACAATACCCCCTTTTCCATATGGCATCCTTGTCGAAATAGGTCGCCAACTGTTCGGCACAAAGAGACAAGGAAGGTCTTATGCTGCTGTAAACGAGCAAAGCGAGGCTTTTTTTGTCAATGTCAAGTTTTTGTGCACCCTCCGCCAGGTAGTTTTCATCTGCGTTCAAGACCTTTGAAAACAGCACCGAGGCCTCAAGCGTTCCCTTGTCCAGGGCACCCGTAACCCGGGTGCCGGCTTCAGCCAGCACCTCATTAGTTTCCATGGCGACCCGGCAGATTTCTCTTAGCAGTGTCTCGGACGCTTCTACGTCTATGGCAAAGTCTTCCCTGTTGATGAGAGGCAACTCCTCTTTTCGCTTAATGGAAAGAAGTTCTTCCGAGATTTGGACGGGTTCGAGCTGGACTTGTTCCTTTGCCGTCTCTTGTGCCAAGAAAAGCTTCTCGTAAAAATTGAGGACTTCTTCATAGGCGGGCCTGTCCGCCTTAACAGCGGCCACGGCTTTCCTGATTCGATCAACATTACCCACGATATGCCTCTCTATTCACAATTTGACATAGCACAAAAAGGGGAGAAGATCAATCGACCTTCTCCCCTTTCTTAAGGTCTCTAATTCTAAATGCTTGTCTCTGTCACAAACGGTCCGTCAGGCTGGTCAACGGCCTGAAAAGCCTCTTTAATGCCACGGCCCTCGATATGTCAAAGGCCGTACTAGAGGCCACGGCAAACTTGTGATAGAGTTTGGGATCTTCTGCTACCAGAAAGATCACGCGAATGTCATCAGGATCCAGGAGCTTGGCCTTGCGGTCGGTCTTCTTTACCACAGCCAAACGTTTCTTGGCCATGGCGAGTATCTCCTGTCGGTCGCCAAAATTCATGGCACCTGTGGGACAGGTCTTGACACAGGCCGGTAGAAGCCCGTTTTCAACCCGGTCGATACACATGTCGCACTTGGCCACGGTCCCGTCCTTGCTTAGCCGCGGAATGTCGTAAGGGCACGAGTCGACAACCGCATTGGCGTCCATGTTCTTGGTGTTCGCCGTATAGAGCACGGCACCGGTTGCCGCATGGGTGAAGATCGCCTTTGGGTCATCTGCCGTCATTTGACAAGGCGGCTCCAGGCAGTGGCGGCACTGATCAGGGAAGAAAAGCCACTTGAGCTTACCTCCCACTACCACCTCTTCGAACCTCACAAGCTTGTAAGTCACGAAGGAGAGATCCGCCGGGTTCTGGTAGGTTCCACGGTTCACGGTTTTTTCTGCAGGCAGGTCATGCCACTGCTTACATGCAACCTGACAACCCCTGCAGGCCATACAGAGCGTTGTATCGATGAAAAACGATTTGCCTGGCATTCAGATCACCTCCTTCTATAGTTTGGACACATTGCACATAAAGGCCTTAGTCTCAGGGATCCTCGTATTGGGATCACCCGTTGCAGGCGTCAGCAGGTTGGCACTCTCTTCTGCGCCGCTCTCCGGCCAGCGCCACCCAAAGCACCAGGGGAAACCGACTTGGTGAACGTCGTTTCCCCCAATCTTAAACGGTTTGAATCGTTTGGTCACCATAGCGGTGCACTTCAGTGAGCCACGCGCAGATGATGCCAAGACTCGCTCACCATTCTTTATTCCCTTGAGTTTTGCCAACTCCTCACTCATTTCCACAAATACCTGGGGCTGCATCTCGATGAGCCAGGGTTGTGGCCGGGTCATGAGGCCCGTCTGCCAGTGCTCAACTACCCTGTAAGTGGTGCCCACAAAAGGGTATCTCGGATCACAGGTCTTATAGGCGTCTGCCTCTGTCCCGTAAACAGCAGCCGAGGGATTCATCCTCTGCTTGCTCATGAGGTTTTCTTCAAGGGGGCATTCCAGTGGTTCGTAATGCTCTGGGAAGGGACCGTCGGCGCGTCCCGGCCCGAATATCTGGGCATACCCGTGTTTACGCATGATGAAGGGCCACTTGCTCTTGGGGTTGGGGTTTTCCAGGCTGCCGAGGGGCGGCCAGCCGCCGTCCGGAACATCACCGATCCACTTTTCTCCTGTCCACCGGACCACCCAGTCTTTCTTATCCCAGGGCTCTCCGTTCAGATCCACCGAGGCACGGTTGTAAATGATCCTTCGGTTTACCGGCCAGCACCAGGAGAAGTTTGGATAGAGCCCGATCTTGTTGACAGCGTCTTCCTGGCCGCGTCGGGCTGCCATGTTCCCCTTGTCCGTATAACTGTTGCAGTAGAGCCAGTTTCCTGAAGAGGTGGAACCGTCGTCTTTGAGGTAGGCAAAGCTTGGCACAAGCTGGCCTTTCTTGAAGGTCTTCTTCTTTGCCGGGAAATCAACGTTTTTCAGGAAATAACCGTTGATCTCTTTGGCCACCTTGTGAGAATCGTACTTGCCGTCTGTCATGTAATCCCATTTGAGGTTTCGGATCGGGTCGGGGAGCGTGCCGCTTTTTTCGTAGAGTTCCTTGAGCTTAGATCCGAGCTCCATGATTATATCGCCATCTGCCCTGCTCTCCCCAAGGGGTTTTGGCCCCTGGTAACGCCATTGCATCCATCGTCCGCTGTTGGTGATGCTCCCTTCCTTTTCGACGGACCCGGCCGCGGGCAGCAGAAAGACCTCGGTCTTAATCTGTTTCGCATCTACCCTTTCGGCGCTATCGTTGGCGACGGGGCGCCGCCAGAAGTTGGCTGTCTCGGTGCTCCAGA
>JBEQLC010000079.1:0-8011 GCA_040326175.1 Desulfobacteria bacterium
CCGAACAGCTTTCGTATCCAGACCATCCACATCCCCGATCTTGGCAACCGGTTCAGAAAGCCGGAAAAAGTAGCCAGGAAAAGATACGGGAGTCCGAGGCCCAAACCCATGACAAAAAAGAGCAATGCGCCTTTTGCCACAATACCCAGTTTGGCAACGATCCCAACCAGTCCAATGATAATGCCGGCGGCGCACGGGGCAATGACCACTCCCACCGTCAATCCCATGATAAAGGATCCGATGGCGCCCTGTCGTGATTTGCCCATTGGTGTCATCAGGAATGAGGGGACCGTGATTTCAAAAGCCCCAAACATGCTGGCTGCCATGGAAAGAATGATGATCGTGATGACAATGATGAACCAGGGACTTTGAAATAGGAAACCCCATTGTTTGCCGGCCAGGCCGGAGATCAGACCCAAAACAGAGAAGACGATAGCGATGCCTACAACGTAGTACAATGCCAGGAAAAACGTTCCCCAACTCTTTTGCTGTTTTTGAGCAACAAAGAAACTGACAGTTATCGGTATAACGGGGTAGACGCAAGGAGTCAGGTTTAATGCCAGTCCAAAGAGGAAGAAGGCCACGAGAGCATAAGGAAGCCCTCTTTCAATAACCTGTTTGGCGTAAAGTTCATTAGAAGTAAGAGAGGCTTTTTGTTGGAAGACATCCTTATTGGTCAGCTTGATTGTTTGGCCCGGCTCGACGATCTCTAATGGTATCTCAAACTTGGCGGATGTGGGCATGAAACAACGCTGATCGTCACAGGCCTGATAAGCCAGGTGACCCGATATCTTGATAGGTTCCAGGGCGACTTGTTCCTGGAGGCTCGCCTGGGTCACCAGAACAATCCTGCCCTCGTAAACAGATACCTTGTCAGGGGAAAAAGAAAAGGATTTGAGCGCCGGCGCCGGATAGCTCACCGGTCCGAACAAGATACCTTTCGTCTCGTCAAATTTCACAACTGTCGGCACCAAGAACTGGTCCAGTGGCTTGTGACTGTTGATGTGAAAACCCTGCTTGACACTTGCCACAATGGCTACCTGGAAGTATTCACCTGGATGGATGCGTTCATGTGAGGCATGGGCTTCCACTCGAACAACATTTAGGTCCTGAGGAGACTGTCCGGATGATGAGGAGACTAACGCAGACAGCAGGAAAAGGACAGCACAGCATAACATGCTGGCCCTGGCAAAGAGGACTCTAAGATGAGCAGACGCGAGCGGCATGTTTGTTAAAAGTCTAGGTTCTTGCATCCCTCAGCCATGAGTCTATGATGGTCGTTCATTCGTGCTCAAGATTATTGCTATTTAACGCCTATGAGTTCCAGGACAATTGCTGTGACCTCTTTGTGCATAGTTTGCTCATCTCTGGAGGCATCAATCAATCGAAAGCGTTGTGGCTCCTCACTGGCCAATGTCAGATAGCCCTGGCGCACCTTTTCGTGGAACGCAAGGGCCTCCTTTTCAAAACGATCTTCCGGCAGGCCCCCAGACCGGCTATTGATCCGTTGCCATGCCCGCTCAAGCCCCTCATGAACCGGCAGATCAAGTATTAGCGTCAAATCCGGCTTAAGCCCGCCCAGTACCATGTGATGGATTTGCTGAATCAGGTGCAGGTCAAAGCCTCTGGCGTATCCCTGATACACAGTGGTGGCGTCAAAGAATCGATCTGACACAACCACCTTTTTTGCAGCCAGAGCAGGCTTGATCACTTCATGGACGTGTTGTGTCCGGTCTGCCTCGTACAGAAGGAGTTCAGTTAAGGGAATCATTGATGTGTGAGCCGCATCCAAAAGAATTGCCCGAATCTTATTTCCGATTTCGGTGGCTCCTGGTTCGCGTGTCAAGACGCAGTCATAGCCCTTTGCCTGCAGCACAGGAACAAGAAGCTCTATCTGGGTGGTCTTGCCGGAACCCTCTATTCCCTCAAAGGTGATGAACATGGCATACAGGCCTCAAAAGAATGTCTTCGTCGTAACTGCTCGCATATCCATATGAAAATCTGTTGTCACTGGCAATCTGATACTGGATGCTCGGTACAAACCTGGTATACAGGTAACGGGTCCAGTATCCAGTATCGAGTATCCAGCATCGGTTTGCACTGAGGCACAACTCGTTCAATCCTTCTCAGAGCCTGGGCTGTCTACTTTGCCCTTAAAGAAGAAGCGGTCCAGAACCCTGTGGTAGGAGGTCCAAGCAGCCTCGGGGTCCTCCGCATCCATGAAAGTGCGCACTGCCGTGAACTTGGCGTCCAGTTGATCTAAGTAGTGGAGGATGACCGCTTCAAGAGTTTTTGGTGGTTCAGGTGATCCAAAATCTCGTGTGCCGTGGTGGCTGACAATCATGTGTTTCAAGACAAGGGCGATGTCTTCTGGAAAGTCATTGATCGAGGCAATCTTTCTTTCCAGCATTTCAACTCCGATAACAATGTGATGGAGCAGTCGCCCTGCATCTGAATAGTCGATATGAGTCTCATAAGAAAACTCTTGGACCTTGCCAATGTCATGAAGGATACCACCTGTGAGAAGAAGATCCTTGTCAATTCCCTTATAATGGTCGCCAATCGCCTGGACGAGCAACGCAATCGAAAGGGTATGTTCTAGAAGTCCACCCAGATAGGCGTGATGCATCTTCTTTGCTGCAGGGGCGGTTTTGAAGGAATCAACGAAGGCCTCGTCTTCGAAAAACGCGGATAGGAGTCTTGACAAGTGTTCGTGTTCCACCGTTTGACTGATCTGTATCAGTCTGCCCAGCATCTTGTCCATGTCGCGCTCGGTCGTCGGTAGAAAATCTCGAGCATCTATCTTGTCTGGATCATGCCGATTCAAGTGTTGGACGACGAGCTGTAAAGCGCCTCTGTACTCAGCCGCGTTTCCCTTGATCTTGACATAGTCTCCGGCAACAAAGCTTTTGCTGATAGCCTCAACATTATCCCATGCCACCGCCTTGATTTCGCCGCTGCGGTCCACCAGGCTCAGGGTTAGATAAGGGTCCCCGTCTTTTTTGAAAGCTATCTGCTTGTCGCGGGCGACAAAAACATCATCTATCACTTGTCCCGCATTGATTGAGTTGACAAAGGCTTTTTTCAAATGCTGCTCCGTTTGATTTCAACACACTTTAGTGGATAGACTATATAAATCAGCCTACAATCAGCCTCATGGTTACGTTGTCAGCTTGGTCAAGGGAATATCCCAGCTTCTGAGATTATCCATGGATTGATAGTCTGTCATATCGCACTGGATGGGCGTAATGGAGATGTAGTTTCTGCAAAGGACCGCGCCGTCCGTATCCATGTCCTGGTCGAACATCTGGGTTTCGGTCCCTTGCCAGAAGTACGTCTGCTTTCTGGGATCGGTTCTTCTTAAGAATGCTTCCTTTAACCTGGATATCCCTTGTTTGGTTATGCGAATCCCCTTGATCTGATCGGGAGAGCAGGCTGGGACATTTACGTTTAGAAAGGTGCCCTCGGGAAGGCCGTTTTCGATAATCTTGGCAATCAAAATGGCGACGAATTTTGCGGCTGCGTCGTATCCCAGATCGGGATTGGGACTTTGTGATACTGCTATGGCCGGGATCCCAATAAGGGCTGCTTCCTTGGCTGCTGATACGGTTCCAGAATAGTTTAGATTGACTCCCACATTGGGCCCGGGGTTGATTCCGGAAACGACCAAATCAGGCCGGGCTTGGAGGATCTCAAGAACTGCAAGCTTGACGCAGTCAGCAGGGGTTCCGCTCACCGCGTGGCCCCAGCCGCCGTTTGTCTGAATTTTGTTGACCCTTAATGGATGTATGAGTGTAATACTGTGCCCGACCGCACTTCGTTCCGTGTCCGGTGCAACAACGGTGGTCTGATGTTCACCAGACAAAGCCTTTTCCATAGCCCAAAGGCCCTTGGCGTGTATGCCGTCATCATTGGTAAGAAGGATGTTCATGGTAATTACCTTGGGTAGCAGAGCTGAAGATCTCGGTTTGTAACCGAGATCTGACCGGCTCGCTCCCCGCGCACGAAGTGCTGCCGTAAGGCAGAACGCCCGTCCTTCAGGACGGGGTCAAGGGGAGCTATATGAAAATGTTTATTTTCCTTACCGGGGTGCGAAGCACTGCCGTAAGGCAGAACCCCCGCCCTTCGGGGCGGGGAAGCTTCACTTGTTTGTTAGACGCAATATGATTGAGTCGTTAATCTAATAGATATTCCATGATATTGCAAGCTTGAAGGAGTAGTGAGGCATCCGCTGAACCTGACACCAAATAATTATTGATCTTATATTGTCCATGACTATAGAATGAAGCTTAATACAATCATCAAGTTACACAAGACATGCTAAAAGACAACAGGAAGGGAATACCCTACTATGGTACTGAAGCAAGCCAAAGAGGTTCTTCAGATCGAAGCCGAAGGAATATTGGGTGTTATTGATCGTCTAGACAACAATTTTGTTAAGATGGTAGATCTGATTTACAGAAGCAAGGGAAGGGTCATTATCACGGGTATCGGAAAATCTGGGATTGTGGCCAGGAAGATCGTTGCAACCTTGAATAGTACCGGAACCCCATCGCTTTTTCTTCATCCTGTGGAGGCCATGCACGGTGACCTGGGGATGGTAGGCGCTGGCGATGTGGTGATAGCTCTTTCCAGCAGCGGGGAGACAGATGAACTGAATGTGCTGATACCCAGTATCAAGAGAATTGGCTGTCCATTAGTTGCCTTTACCGGCCAGCTGGAGTCCACCTTGGGTAAGCAGAGTGATATTTTGATCGATGTTGGTGTTGAGCGGGAGGCCTGCCCTCTTGGGCTTGCGCCAACGGCAAGCACCACGGCCCTTTTGGCCGTGGGAGACGCACTTGCGGTTACTCTTCTTAATAAGCGCAAGTTCAAGTCTAAGGATTTCAGGAGATTTCATCCTGGTGGGAGCTTGGGTCAGCACCTTTCCGTTAAGGTTAAGGAAATCATGTTCACCGGCAAGAAGATCCCCATGGTTTCCAAGGGTGAGACCATGCGGCATGCAATCCAAGAGATCAATCGCATGCAGATTGGGGCCACACTGGTGGTGGAAGGGGATAATATCCTTGCTGGAATTGTAACCGACGGCGACATCCGACGGTATCTCATGACTCAAGAACGGATCTACGACCGACGGGTGGAAGAGGTGATGACGACAAATCCCAAAACTCTCGGACCTGATGGCTTGGCCTCCCAGGCCCTGAGTATCATGGAGCAGCACGAGATTACGGTTCTGCCGATAGTTAACCCTGTTCAGAAAGTCCGGGGCATATTGCACCTTCATGACATTCTGGGAAAGGGTGCTTTTAGGTTCAATGGTGTCTGATACTAACAAGCTTCCAAGGGGGTTGATTTGCCCCCTGGTTACTCCGCTGAAGACCGGAGATGTGCTGGATGTGGCTACCCTTGATCGGCTCGTTGGCCAGGCCGGGATTGGGGCAGATGCCTTGCTCATTGGTGACGTTTTCTGGGGCGAAAGTCTGGTGCTAAGCCCTGAGATAAGGATAGAGATGGCAAGTGCCATCCTGGAGATTGTTCAGGGGAAATGGCCGGTTCTTATTACAATTACGTCCGATACGTCCAAGGCCGCACTTGGACTGCTGGCTAAGATCGAGTCATATATAGAACAATCAGGTTATTCAGGGAATGTCTTCTGGGTCGATTACCCTATCTGCTACCACAGTAACCGGGGACTTCCCCAATTCTATGAAGATATGGCCCGGGATACAACTATTCCTCTCATATTGGGCAACCACCGTGGGCTGATTCAAAGGTCCGATAGTCGTGTTAAACACAAGGATATCCGAACGAGTGTCTTGAAAAAACTCTCAGAGAATAGCTGGATTCAAGGCTTGATCTTTAACGGCTCATTGAAGCGATCAATAAACTACCACAAGGCGGTTCGAAATAGACGAGGTTTCAAGTTTTACGATGGGGATGAGTCAGCGTTTATAAGACAGCCAAGTTCAGATGGTGTAGTAGCTGGAGGGGCTAACTTGCTTCCCCGGGCCTGGCATGAGATTACGTGGTCCTGCCTGAATCAATACGATGTTCAGAGGCAGTACGCGGACCATGTGAGCCAAATGTGGGAAACCGGTGTGATGGTCCAGGAATTCTATGACCTTTACGCAAAGAAACCTGCCGCTGTCCTAAAGCGCATGCTCCATGTTGCCGGCGTGCTTCCAAATGCCCACACGGCGTCAGACACCAGTCCTACCGACAGGAGTCAGAATAAGGCGATTGAGTCCGTTTGCAGGAAATACGACCTAATATGAGATTGATTGAAGGATGACCTAACATGAAGAAGAACGAACAGATTGACACCTCCATTATGACCCTTGGCACTGCCAAGATTCCTTCTCCCGTTGAAGCGCGGGAAGGGAAGGGGGAGCAGAGGTGCTTTGTCCAGGATGAAGAGCGAATCTTGGTTAACGCCCGGCAAGATCGTGTAATGACAGCTGTTAAGAATGGGAAGGAGCCCTTGTCCTTTGAACGGGCGGGCCCTCGGCGCAAGATTTACTTTGATCCAAGCAAGCTTCGCTGTGCCATAGTGAGTTGTGGTGGGCTGTGTCCAGGGACAAACGACATTATCCGCTCCCTTGTGTTGGCGCTTTATTACAACTATGGCGTCCACAATATTTGTGGCGTCCGGTACGGACTCCAGGGATTCATATCCTCGCATGGGCACGAGTTGATGGAGCTTACGCCGGAGACCGTCTCAAATATCCACGAGAGCGGCGGAACAGTTCTGGGCACTTCGAGAGGCCCCCAAGATGTTGAAAGTATTGTAGATGTCCTGGAGCGGACGAACATACGTCTCCTTTTTGCTATTGGAGGGGACGGTACCATGGTCGCATCAACGATGATTGCTGATTCAATAATGAAACGAGGATTAAAGATCGGTGTCATAGGTATACCGAAGACCATCGATAATGATATCTATTTGATAGATCGATCTTTTGGATTTGGCACTGCCGTTGGTGTGGCCGTTGATGTTATCCGTTCTGCTCACAATGAGGCCACGAGTGCCCTGAATGGGATTGGGCTCGTCAAGCTCATGGGCCGTCATTCAGGGTTCATTGCAGCAGAGGCTACCCTGGCAATGCCGCTTGTAAATTTTGCCCTTATTCCGGAGTCGGACTTTGATTTGGGAGGTCCCGGAGGATTCCTTGAGGTTCTGAAAGAGCGGCTGTTGCACAGAAAACATGCCGTCATTGTGGCGGCGGAAGGCGCTGGGCAGAAGTTTTTTGAGAAGGAGCCCAAGAAGTACGATGCTTCTGGAAATGTCCGTCTGCATGACATCGGTCTTTTTCTGAAGGAGATCATTACTGATTATTTCATAAAAGAGAAGATGGAGGCCACCCTGAAGTATATTGATCCGAGCTATATGATCCGAAGTGTTCCCGCCAATACCAACGATGGTGTCTTATGCGGTTTGTTGGCCCGCAGGGCGGTTCATGCGGGCATGGCAGGAAAGACCAAAATGCTCGTGGGCCTGTGCAATAATCACTTCGTTCATATTCCCATGGAGGAGACAGTTGGAAGACGAAGACAGGTGGACTGCCGTGGGGACATGTGGATGGGTGTCCTGGAGACCACGGGTCAGAACTCTTTAAAGAATTGACGATTGACCATGGTGAAGTGCGCTAAAGTGCCTAAAATGCCTATTGTCGTGTCTCAGAAGTTATTTACAAAAATCAAAGCAAACATGACATCCGCGTTGAGTCGTTAAAATGTAAAACTCGAAGCACGTACTGTTTGAGCGCCAGGCTTCACTTCGTGTCAAGGCGTGAGCCGCAAATTCGAAATTCTAAACAATATCAAAATTCGAATTCCCTAATGTTCTAAACGGGTTTTGGATTTTGGTCATTAGATATTCGAATTTGTTTGGCGCTCAGGGTTGCGCCTGACGGCTTGAAAAGAAGCACTTCGTGTCGAGCTTCGATATTCGGATTTGCGGCCCACGCCTTGAACAGAAGCGGATTTATAATATCGTCTCTGCGGGTCTCGT
>JBEQLC010000007.1:0-18627 GCA_040326175.1 Desulfobacteria bacterium
AGCGGGGGATAGAAAGTCAGCTCCCGCTTTGCCGCCTCCGGGAAACTGACTCCGTGCGCCATGCGCTTTGAGCTATGCCGACATTGAGGAACGAAGAGAATGCACAGAGGGCTACTAGGTAGAAAGCTCGGAATGTCCAGCCTGTTTTCGCCGGAGGGGCAGCAGGTGCCGGTCACGGTACTCGAAGTGGGGCCTTGTGTTGTGACTCAGGTCAAGACTCGGGCCACCGACGGATACGATGCACTGCAGGTCGGATTCGTGGAAAAGCGGGCCAAGCGAATCAACAAACCCGTGCAGGGGCATCTGAAGAAGAGTGGCGGACAGGCGTATGCTTTTCTGAAAGAAATCTCAGTGGATGACCCTTCTGAGTATACCTTGGGCCAGGCCCTGACCATCGATATGTTCCAAGTCGGTGAGCGTGTCGATATAAGCGGGGTCTCCAAGGGCAGAGGCTTTTCTGGTGTTGTAAAACGCTGGGGATTTAGCGGAGGCAAGGCGACCCATGGCTCTATGTTTCATCGGGCCCCAGGCTCCGTGGGGACCTCTGCAACGCCGTCCAGGATTATCAAGGGGCGTAAGATGCCCGGCCATTATGGAAACAGCCGGGTAACAGTGCGGAACTTGGAAATTGTTGATATTCGCCCGGACCAACACCTTTTGATTGTAAAAGGGGCTGTGCCGGGGTGCAGGTCTGGGCTGGTTGAAGTGCGAAAACCAAAGTTTACATCGTAGTCGTTTGAAACAGAAATATCGTAATCTCCTGAAACAGGAATAAGTACATGGCCATTCAAGATGTATATAACATAGATGGTGTGAAGGTTTCTGAGATAGATCTAGCAGACGAAATCTTCAATGTCCCGGTTAAGCAGCACGTCTTGCATCAAGTGGTCACCATGCAGTTGACAAACAGGCGTGCCGGAACTGCTTCTACCAAGGGGCGTTCAGAAAAACGTGGTGGTGGGCAGAAACCTCACCGCCAGAAGGGTACAGGTCGTGCCCGAGCGGGATCTCGGAGATCTCCTCTGTGGCGCGGTGGGGGCGTCGTATTTGGCCCAAAGCCGCGCAGTTATGTCTACAAGGCGCCCAAAAAAGTTCGCAGGCAGGCCCTGAAAATGGCCCTGACAAGTAAGCTACAGGATAAGGCCCTGATTGTCGTGGACACACTCAATCTGGAAACGGTCAAGACAAAGCGATTCGTGGAGGTTATGGGAACGCTGAAGACTATGGAGGCATTGATCGTAACAGACCGGAAACTTGAAAACCTTGAGCTTTCTTCAAGGAATGTGCCGAATGTGAAAGTAGTCCGCTCGGAAGGCTTAAATGTCTATGACATTCTCAAGTTTAGACAAGTTATTTTGCTTGAGCCATCTATAAAACAGCTTGAGGGGAGACTCCTCTCATGAACCCGTATCAGATCATTAAGGGACCGCTCATTACTGAGAAGAGCACCATCCAAAAGGAGTTGAACAATCAGCTCACCTTTGAGGTGGACCGTAGAGCCAATCGAGTTGAGATAAGGCATGCGGTCGAAAAGGTTTTCAACGTTAAGGTGCAACAAGTTCGGACCATGCAGATTAAAGGTAAGGTTAAACGGGTTGGTCGGACGCTCGGCAAACGCCGTGACTGGAAGAAGGCTGTAGTGACCTTGGCCAAAGGCGAGAATATTGAGTTCTTCGAAGGAGTATGATCGGGATTGACGATTGATGATTGAAAATTGAAGATTTCTTCTGTCGGCCGAGCGGGATCGATCAACATTCTTCAATTATCAATGATCAATCCGAATCACCAGTACCCAATAACTAATAGCTAATAACGGATATAAGGAAAATGGCACTTAGAAAAGTAAAACCTACCTCCCCCGGACGGCGATTTCAGACATATGACGGGTTTGAGGATATCACGAAGTCCCGCCCTGAAAAGAGCCTGGTGCGGGCACTCAAGAAGAGCGGGGGTCGTAATGCCGACGGCCGTACGACATGTCGCCACCGTGGTGGCGGACATAAAAGACGTTATCGCGTCATTGATTTCAAGCGTGACAAGACGGATGTTCCAGCAAAGGTGGCATCCATAGAATACGATCCCAATAGATCCGCCCGCATCGCCCTGCTCCATTATGCAGACGGGGAAAAGCGTTATATCGTGGCCCCCCATAAGCTTTCAGTTAACGACACCATTATTGCCAGCTCTTCAGCCGACATTAAGCCCGGCAATACTCTGCCCCTGCGCGGCATACCGCTGGGCACCCTGATCCATAATATTGAGATGCAACCTGGCAAGGGGGCACAGATAGTGCGAAGTGCGGGAACTTATGCCCAACTCATGGCCAAAGAGGGACGGTATGCTCAAGTCAAGCTTGCCTCGGGTGAAGTTCGCATGTTTCTGCTTGAATGCAAAGCAACAGTTGGTCAGGTGGGAAACCTGGAACACGAAAATATTTGTCTCGGCAAGGCAGGGCGAAAACGCTGGGGAGGCCGCCGGCCAACGGTACGAGGCGTTGCCATGAATCCGGTGGACCATCCAATGGGGGGTGGTGAAGGAAAAGCGTCCGGAGGTCGGCATCCTTGTTCACCTTGGGGTGTGCCGACGAAGGGGTATAGAACACGAAAGAAAAATAAAGTCAGTAATCGTTACATAGTGAAACGTAGAAAATAGTTGACCACTTAACCAATACAATAGGTGAGGATATGGCGCGTTCGTTAAAAAAAGGGCCCTACATTGAGCCAAAATTGCTCAAGAAGGCGCTTTCGGCTCAGGAAAACGTGAGCCGGGAGGTGATTAAGACCTGGTCGAGGCGTTCCACCGTCGTCCCCGAACTGGTTGGCTTGACGATAGCCGTTCACAATGGGAAAAAGTTCGTTCCGGTATTTGTATCAGAGGATATGGTTGGCCACAAGTTGGGGGAGTTTGCGCCGACAAGGACCTATTACGGACACGCTGGCAGTAAGACAACCCGCTTGAAAGGTAAGTAGTGGAATAGGCAATAGGCCGCTGCTCAAACAGGGATCCCTTTGAAAGGTCTCTGGGCACAGGATTGAAAAGGCTCGCATATGGAAGTCAAGGCAGTAGCAAAACATGTCCGGATTTCTCCCACAAAAGTTCGAAAAGTGGGAAGAGTGGTGAAGGGCAAGCCGGTAGAGGATGCCCTGAGTATCTTGAAGTTTATGCCACAGCGCTCGGCTAAGGTCTTGGGGAAGATCATACGTTCGGCAGTGGCTAATGCTGACCAGAAGCCCGATATTGAGGTGGACAACCTGTCCGTTGCAAATATTGTTGTTAACCAGGGACCGAGCTTGAAGCGTTTTCGGCCAAGGGCTATGGGACGGGCCACCAGGATTCTCAAGCGTACCAGTCATATTACGGTCGTCTTAGCGGAAGCATAGCACACAAGGAGGTCAGTTTGGGACAGAAGGTCAATCCGACCGGGTTTAGATTAGCGGTTACCAAGTCGTGGAGTTCTCGATGGTTTGCTGGCAAGGATTATCCGAAGTTTGTCATAGATGACCATAAGATCCGCCAGTTTCTGAAGAAAAAACTCTATCATGCCGGTATATCGAATATTGAGATCGAAAGATGGGCCAACCGTATTAGATTGCGCATATATACTGCCCGCCCAGGTATTGTGATTGGAAAAAAGGGCTCGGAGATCGACCAACTCAAGAAGGAGTTGGAGAAGTTGGTGTCACAGGAGTTGGTGATTGACATCCAAGAGGTGAGAAAGCCCGAGGTAGACGCTCAATTGGTGGCTGAAAACGTAGCCATGCAGGTTGTAAGGAGGGTCGCCTTTCGCCGGGCCATGAAAAGAAGTGTGGCGTCAGCCATGAGGTTTGGTGCTCAGGGGATCAAGATATCCTGCTCGGGTCGTTTGGGAGGAGCTGAAATGGCCCGTACCGAATGGTATAAGGAAGGAAGAATACCGCTGCACACATTAAGAGCGGATATTGACTACGGGTTTGCTGAGGCCCTCTGCACATATGGAATCATTGGAGTAAAGGTATGGATATTTAATGGTGAAATTCTTGAAAGAGAGGAAGCGGAAGCAATCTAGGAGAACCCTACCATGCTGAGTCCCAAAAAAGTCAAATACCGAAAGCAACAGAAGGGTAGGATGAAAGGACATGCCCATCGAGGGTCAAGTTTGAGCTTTGGTGAGTTTGGACTTCAAGCGATCGAACGTGGGTTTATGACGGCACAACAGATCGAAGCGGCCCGGGTTGCCATGACTCGTCACGTAAAACGGGGCGGAAAGATTTGGATCCGGGTTTTTCCTGATAAACCGGTTACAAAGAAGCCGGCTGAAACGAGGATGGGAAAGGGCAAAGGTGCCCCTGAGGGCTGGGTTGCCGTGGTACGGCCAGGGAAGATACTCTATGAGATGGAAGGGGTCAGCGTCGATTTGGCAGCAGAAGCTTTCAGATTGGCTTCCCACAAACTTCCGTTCAGGACGCGCTTGTTGAGACGAGGTGAACGCTCATGAAAGCAAGCGAATTGAGAGAGCTGAGTTTAGAGGAGTTGGGGCATAAGTTGTCAGATATGACCCAAGAGCTATTCAATCTAAGATTTCAACGAGCCACTGATCAGCTTGAAAATACAACGAGGTTGCGACAAACCAGGCGGGAAATTGCCCGCATTAAGACGGTCCTGAGGGAACAGCAAATAGTGTCGAGTCGCGAATCGCATCATGAATAATCAACGACAAATCGAGACCTAAGGGGTGCTGCTGAAACATGAAAGATAGGGGACTGAGAAAGAGACAGATCGGCAGGGTCGTTAGCAATAAGATGGATAAGACGGTTGTGGTGTCCATAGAGAGAATCGTTCAAGATCCTGTGTACAAGAAGTATCTGAAGCGACGGGGCAAATGCGTGGCCCATGACGCCCAGAATATGTGCCAGGTAGGCGACAAGGTGATGATTGTGGAAACCAGGCCTCTGAGTAAGACCAAGCGTTGGCGGGTACACGAGGTTGTGGAGAAGGCTCTTTGACAGGGGTATTAGAGAGATGATTCAGACAGAAACCAAGCTACAAGTGGCCGACAACTCGGGTGCCAAAAAGTTGTATTGTATTAGGGTGCTTGGCGGATCCGGGCGGCGGTATGCAAGCATCGGAGATACCATTATCGTGTCGATAAAGGAAGCCATACCCAATGCCAAAGTCAAAAAGGGAGATGTCATGCGGGCGGTCGTGGTCAGGACAAAGAAGGGATTTCGCAGGCCGGATGGTTCCTACATAAGATTTGACGACAATTCCGCAGTACTCATCAATCAGCAGGGAGAGCCGATTGGCACACGTATTTTTGGACCTGTAGCAAGGGAACTCCGGGCAAAGAAGTTTATGAAGATCATATCGCTGGCTCCGGAAGTATTGTAATCTTAGCCGGACTCAGTAAGGGGAGTGGTATGGCAACTGCGAAGTGCCGCATAAGGAAAGACGACAAAGTCAAGGTTATTGCGGGCAAGGAAAAGGGTAAGATGGGCAAGGTTCTGAAAGTCCTTCGGGACAAGAATCGTGTCATCATTGAAAATGTGAACTTCGTTAAGCGTCACACCAAGCCCGGGGGACAAACGCGACAGGGTGGTATTGTAGAAAAAGAGGCTTGGATTCATTCGTCCAATGTGATGTTGATGTGTAACAAATGCATAAATCCTGTCCGCATCAAGATGCAGCGTCTTGAAGATGGCAAAAGTGTCAGGTCATGCAGGAAGTGCGGAGAAATTATCGATACATAGTCTGACAGAAAGTGAGCTATAATGTCTAAAGTGTCTAGAGTGAGCTAAAGTTGAGGAATGAAGAAGGCTTATTTTTGGGACGGTCTCATTTTTTTAACTTTAGGCACTTTAGCTCACTTTAGTTCAATTTAGGCACTGCACCTTTGAAAGGTAGTCATGTCGCACTTAAAGACACTGTATAGCAATGAGATAACCCCGAAACTGATGGATCGGTTTGGATACAAGAATGTCATGCAGGTCCCTAAACTGACCAAGATTGTGTTGAACATGGGGCTGGGTGAGGCAATTCAAAACATCAAGGTGCTCGATTCATCGGTTCAAGAACTAGGTTTGATCACCGGGCAAAGGCCTGTTGTTACCCGTGCCAGGAAGTCGATTGCCGCTTTCAAACTCCGGGCGGGTATGCCCATAGGATGCAAGGTGACGCTGCAAGGGCTTCGGATGTATGATTTCTTCAACAGGTTGGTTAACGTCGCCCTGCCAAGGGTACGAGACTTTCGGGGAATTTCCCCAAAGGGCTTTGATGGCAGGGGTAGCTATTCCCTGGGGATTAAAGAACATATCATATTCCCGGAAATAGAATATGACAAGATAGACAAGATCAAGGGACTAAATGTCACTGTTGTAACTAGTGCCCGAACTGACGAGGAAGGCATGGCCCTGCTTCAGTTGATGGGAATGCCTTTCAGGACCTGAGAAAGGGGACATTTTGGCAAAGAAGTCGTTGAGGGTGAAGGCAAAACGTGAGCCTCGGTTTAGTGCGCGGGCGTACTCAAGATGTCCTATTTGCGGTCGACCCAGGGCGTTCATGAGAAAATTCGGCATCTGCCGAATATGTTTTAGAAGCATGGCGCTGAGGGGAGATCTGCCCGGAGTCATAAAATCGAGTTGGTAACGAAGGGGAAGTGAGCTAAAGCTGCCCCCGGCCCTTTGGGCCTGCGCCCCGGAGGGAGCACTTGAAGAAACTTTTTTTAATCGGGTTTATTCCCTTAACTTTAGGCACTTTCAACTTTAGTTCACTTTAGGCATTCTGTTATTGAACAATGACCCTGCTAAAGGAGACAAGCGATGCCAGTTACAGATCCTTTGTCTGATATGCTGACACGTATCAGAAATGCCAATATTGCCAGACATGGCAAGGTGGACATGCCTGCGTCCAAGATCAAAATCAGTGTGGCTAAGATCTTAAAAGACGAAGGCTATGTTAAGAATTTTAAGCTTATCAAGGATAGAAAACATGGGGTTCTAAGAATCTATTTGAAATACGATGAGCTTAACCAGGGAGTTATTACTGACCTCAAGCGCATGAGCAAGCCGGGAAGACGCCTCTATGTGAAAGGGAAAGACATTCCTCTCATCCTGAATGGAATGGGGATTGCTGTTTTGTCCACGTCAAGAGGCGTTCTCGCTGATCGTGAAGCAAGAAAGGCAAATGTCGGCGGTGAACTGCTTTGCAGTATCTGGTAAGTCGGCAGACAGTCTGTCCGGCCAACTAAGGGTGAAAAGGGTACAATAACAATGTCTCGAGTGGGAAAACGACCGATTTCAATACCAGATGAGGTTAACATTGCCTATGAAAGTCATCGGCTCGGGGTAAAGGGGCCAAAAGGGGAGTTGTCTCGCGTCATACACGCTGACGTGGATCTTGATGTTAAGGATGGTTTCATTCATGTCACTATATCGGGCAAGACGAAGCGGACCAGGGGACTTCATGGACTTACACGAACGTTGATAGCCAATATGATGGTCGGGGTTACGCAGGGCTTCCAACGTGTGCTCGAGATCAACGGTGTTGGTTATCGGGCTGATCTTAAGTCGAATGTCTTGACCCTGTCTCTGGGCTTCTCCCATCCTGTGATCTACACACTTCCTCAGGGCATAGCGGCCACTGCTGACAAGAATAGAATAGTTTTGTCTGGGATTGATAAAGAACTCCTGGGAGCTACTGCGGCCACCATTAGGAGATTTAGAGGGCCAGAACCTTACAAGGGTAAGGGGATCAAGTATATGGAAGAGCAAATTAAACGCAAGGCTGGAAAATCAATAGGATCAGTAGGAAAATAAGCATGAGTCCTTTGTCCAAGAAAAAACAGGCTAGTTTGAAAAGAAAAAGACGTGTGCGGAAAAAGATATTTGGAACCCAGGAGCGGCCCCGATTAAGTGTCTTCAGGAGCGCGAGACACATGTATGCCCAGATTGTGGTGGATACAACGGGTCATACCATGGCCTCGGCCTCCACTCTTGATAAGGAGGCACGGGAGCATCCAAAGTTTGAAAACAAGGTGGACGCAGCACACTTCGTGGGAAGGCTTGTTGCGCGGAGGGCTATTGATAAGGGAATTTCCAAGGTTGTATTTGACCGAAATAGCTTCGCGTATCATGGCCGGGTTCAGGCAATGGCTGCAGGAGCTCGTAAAGAGGGTCTAGATTTTTAGCAAGGAGGAAGGCTATTGGTTGGCAGAGACATAGAAGAAATTCAGCTCATAGAAAAGGTTGTTCATATAAGCCGCACGGCTAAAGTGGTCAAAGGAGGCCGCCGTTTTAGTTTCAGTGCCGTTGTGGTTGTTGGTGACGGTGGCGGTAAGGTTGGAAGTGGTTTGGGGAAGGCTAATGAGGTTCCCGTGGCCATTCGCAAGGGGATTGACCGTGCCAAGAAGAACATGATCGAAATCCCACTGGTCAACCAGACCATTCCATATGAGGTTATGGGGAAGTATGGCGCCGGCTTGGTCTTACTGAAACCTGCTTCTGAAGGAACTGGCGTTATTGCTGGCGGGGCAGTCCGGGCCGTAGTAGAGGCCGCAGGGGTACAGAACATTTTGACCAAATGCATTGGATCTCACAACCCGCACAATCTTGTGAAGGCCACGCTAAACGGTTTTAGTCAACTCCGCAGCCGCGAGACGATTGCTGCCAGGCGCGGCAAGGATCCTGCTGAAATATAGTGTAGTAATATATCGTGCCGGAATTGAGGATTACATGTCTAAGATACTTAGCATAACGTTGAAGAAGAGTATGATAGGTAAACCGGAGAAACACCGAAGAGTAATCCAAAGTCTGGGATTAAGGAAGTTGAACAGTACGGTTGCCTTGAAAGATACGCCCACGGTCCGGGGAATGATTCGAAAAGTTTCTCATATGTTGGCAGTGGAGGAAAAAGCCCATGAAACTAAATGAGCTGTCACCCCCGAAAGGGGCGCGTAAGGCTGTAAAACGGCTTGGACGCGGACCGGGTTCAGGGCACGGCAAGACTGCGTGCAGGGGAAGCAACGGCCAGAAGTCGCGCTCTGGTGGTAACATAAGACCTGGATATGAAGGTGGACAGATGCCTCTGCAGCGCCGGCTTCCAAAGCGTGGCTTCACCAATATCTTTCAGAAAAAATATTCCATTGTTAACATACGTGACCTGGGACGGTTTGAGAAAGGTGCGGTGGTGGACAAGGCCGCGCTTATGGAGGCAGGCCTGCTAAGACGAAATTCAGATAGCGTCAAACTTTTGGGCCAAGGTGCAATCGACTACCCTCTGGTGCTGAAGGTGGACCGGTGCAGCCGGTCAGCAAGGGAAAAGCTTGAGGCTGCCGGTGGCAAGGTAGAAGTCATTTAATCGTTTGGGATTTTTTTGTTCGTCGGAACAAGTTGTGTCCCTGAAGTAGTTGCTTTGAAATTCGAAATTCGGATTTAGCAGGGCTACTCGCACCCGTGAGAAAACTTGGTAGGTAGATATGGTCGGTGGCTTTCAAAACATCTTTAAGATTCCGGAGCTAAAAAAGCGTATCCTGGCTACCTTCGCCCTGTTGATGGTGTATCGCATCGGATGTGCGGTGCCAACGCCAGGCATCGATGGAGATGCCCTTGCCACTTTTTTTGCCCGTGCCAAGGGAACGCTGCTGGGGTTGTTTGACATGTTTTCGGGTGGTGCCCTTGAGAGGCTTTCAGTCTTTGCTCTGGGGATCATGCCGTACATTAGTGCCTCGATCATATTGCAGCTGCTGACCGTGGCCGTTCCCCATCTGGACAGACTATCCAAGGAGGGTGAGTCGGGGCGGAAAAAAATTACGCAGTATACCCGTTACGGCACAGTCGTTCTGAGCATAATCCAGGGCTTCGGAATCAGCATCGGGCTCGAGAGTATGAGCGCACCCGGTGGCGCACCGGTGGTTGCCTATCCCGGGTGGAGCTTTCGGTTAATGACAGTACTTACGCTGACAGCAGGCACAGCCTTTATCATGTGGCTTGGGGAACAGATAACAGAGCGTGGAATCGGCAATGGAATATCCCTGATCATATTTGCAGGTATTGTAGCACGTATGCCAAGTGCAATCGGCAATACCTTTCGTTTGATGAAAACCGGTGAGATGGGAGCCTTTTTGGTGCTGCTGATGGGTGTGGCGATGGTCGTTGTCGTAGGGATTATCATATTTATGGAGCGGGGTCAGCGGCGGATTCCGGTGCAATATGCCAAACGGATTGTTGGCCGCAGGATGTACGGCGGCCAGAGCACCCACCTCCCCCTCAAGATTAATACGGCGGGCGTCATTCCGCCCATTTTTGCGTCTTCTATCATTATGTTTCCAGCCACGGTGGCCAATTTCATAAAGGTTCCGTGGATGCAAAGCATTTCCCAGGCCATGACACCAGGGGGTATCGTGTACAACCTTGTGTATGTGGGGTTTATCATCTTCTTCTGTTATTTCTATACTGCCGTTACGTTCAACCCGGTTGATGTGGCTGACAATATGAAAAAGTACGGAGGCTATATCCCCGGAATCAGGCCCGGCAAGCGCACGGCTGACTATATAGATAAAGTGCTCACACGCATAACTTTTGGCGGAGCCCTTTATGTGTCGGCGGTTTGTGTGCTGCCGACGATATTGATTGCCAGATTCAATGTTCCTTTCTACTTTGGAGGTACTGCCCTTTTGATCGTCGTGGGCGTCGCCATAGACACTATCAGTCAGATGGAGAGCCACATGCTGGCTAGACACTACGAAGGTTTCATGAAAAAGGGGGGTGCCATCAAGGGAAGACGTTGACATGGTCATCTTGAAGTCTCCAAATGAGATTGAAAAAATCCGACAGAGCAATGTCATAGTTGCAGAGATTCTTGAAATCCTGCGGCAAAAAGTAGAACCTGGCACCAATACAATGGAACTAGACCAGATTTCCGAGGAACTTGCCCTTGATAGAGATGCTAAGCCTGCTTTTAAGGGATATCGAGGCTATCCATATAGCCTGTGTGCATCAGTGAATCAGCAGGTTGTCCACGGTTTTCCATCCAAGCGTCCCCTTAAGGAGGGGGATATACTTAGCATGGATTTTGGCATTTCTTATCAAGGATATTATGGGGATGCGGCCATTACCGTTCCTGTGGGCAAGGTATCTCCGGTTGCGCAGCGGCTGATGGCGACCACTAAAGAGGCCCTTTTCTCGGGCATTGAGCAGGCAGCACCAGGTAAGCGTTTGTCTGATATTTCTCACGCTATACAGAGCCGGGCTGAGGCAGTCGGGTTCTCCGTTGTCAGGCAATTTGTGGGACATGGCATAGGGAAGGCTTTGCATGAGGACCCTCAGGTGCCTAACTATGGTAAACCGGGCATGGGGATTCGCTTGAAGCCCGGCATGGTCATCGCTATTGAGCCGATGGTGAATGCTGGCGGTTATGAGGTAAAGACCCTCGACGATGGATGGACAACAGTGACAAAAGATGGCAGTCTGTCTGCCCATTTCGAACATACCGTTGCAATAACAGAAGAAGGGCCGGTCATTCTGAGTGCTACGAACGGGAGCCAGTAAATGCTCCAAAAAGACCCGATCCAGCAAACGATTTTCGAACAACGAAGTCTGCATAACAAATGAGGAAAAGATGAAAGTAAGGGCGTCAGTAAAGAAGATATGCACCAAGTGCAAGATTGTTCGTCGCAAGCGGGTAGTAAGAGTGATTTGCGAAAACAAAAGACATAAGCAAAGGCAAGGTTAAATCGAACACGGAATGCGGTTTTCGGATTGAAATCGTGAACCGGTTAACGAAGAAACCAATAACGAAAGCACAGGGAGGGAAATGATTTGGCACGCATTGCAGGCGTTGATTTGCCTAGAAATAAACGGGTCGAGATAGGTCTGACTTATATTTACGGGATTGGACGAAACACATCGAGGAAGATACTACATGAGGCCGGTGTAGACCTTGATACCAATACAGATCATTTAAGAGAAGACCAGGTCACGGCCATCCGTAAGATCATTGATAGCAAGTGCAAAGTTGAAGGAGAGCTTCGCACCGAAGTTTCTATGGACATAAAGCGACTCATGGAACTTGGGTGCTACCGCGGTCTCAGGCACCGGAAGTCACTCCCGGTTCGAGGACAGCGAACGAGCACCAACGCCAGGACCCGTAAGGGACCACGTCGTACTGTCGCAGGCAGGAGAAAGAAATAAGGAGGCAAATACATACGCCATGGCAAAGCCCTCTCGAAAGAAGAAAGAAAAGAAGCACATCCTTAACGGGATAGCCCATATTCAGTCTACCTTTAACAATACTATCGTGACCATCACTGATCCTGTAGGTAATGTGGTGGCATGGTCGAGTGCTGGGACCCAGGGTTTCAAGGGTTCGCGGAAAAGCACTCCTTTTGCTGCTCAGCTAGCAGGGGAGGATGCCGCCAAGAAGGCCATGGAGCACGGGATGAGAAACGTTGAGGTCTATGTAAAAGGCCCGGGGGCAGGCCGGGAGGCTGCTTTGCGCGCCCTTCAGGCAACAGGATTTAATGTCGTTTTGATCAAAGACGTAACCCCCATTCCGCACAATGGGTGTCGCCCACCCAAGCGGCGCAGGGTGTGAAAGGAGGAGTATTTTGGCACGACATACCGGTTCCGTGTGCAGGCTGTGCCGACGCGAAAACCTGAAGATGTTTCTCAAGGGAGACCGATGTTATTCTGACAAATGTGGCTTTGACCGCAGAGGTTATCCCCCAGGCCAGCACGGGCAGCGACGGCGGAAGTTCTCGGACTACGGCATCCAACTTCGGGAGAAGCAGAAAGTCAAGCGTATGTACGGTTTGCTGGAAGGTCAGTTTCATGGTTCGTTCAGCAGAGCGGAACGTGCCAGGGGCATAACCGGTACCAACCTCTTGATCTTTCTGGAACGCCGTCTGGACAATGTAGCCTATCGTTTGGGGTTCGCTAATTCCCGGGCACAGGCCAGGCAGTTAGTGCGTCACAACCACTTCACGGTCAATGGCACAAAAATGAACATTCCGTCTTATCTGGCAAAAGTAGGTGACCTTATAGAGGTCCGGGAAAAGAGTCAAAAACTGGCCGTCATTTCCGATGCCATGGATGCTGTGGTGCGGCGCGGTATTCCCGCGTGGCTTGAACTTTCAAAGGAACATTTCAAGGGAACGGTCAAGGCTTACCCCACGCGGGAAGAATTGACAATGCCGATTCAGGAGCAATTGATCGTTGAGCTTTATTCTAAATAATGAGATGAGGCACGCAACACCGATTCATACCCCATCTTAACACAAAGCAAATTCGGAGATTAAGTATGCCCTCAAATGAACTCATGTACTTAAACTGGCGTGAGATGATCAGACCTGGTAGCGTTGATATCGCTGGCAATACGCCGTCCTATGCAAAATTCGTGTGTCAGCCTTTGGAACGGGGTTTCGGCATTACCCTAGGCAATGCGCTCCGTAGAATCCTCCTTTCCTCACTTCATGGGGCTGCCATTATCTCAGTAAAGATAGATAATGTCATGCACGAGTTTACGTCTATACCTGGCGTGCTCGAGGACGTATCCGAGGTTATATTGAATCTCAAAGAAGTCCGCCTGCGAATGCCCGATTCAGGGCCAAGGGAGTTCCGGATCGAAGCCTCGGGGAAATGTGAGGTTACGGCGGGAGATATAACCTCAGATGGTGATTTTGAGATACTAAACCCGGATCTTCATATTGCGACCCTTGAAGGGGACGCCAAACTGGATATGACGATGACTGCCAAGGTTGGCAAGGGTTATGTGTCGGCCGACATGAACAAGGGAGAAACCGACCCCGTTGGCACTATACCCATAGATGCGGTGTTTTCACCCATCAAGCGGGTTAACTACGTGGTCGGGCATGCCCGGGTTGGTCAGAGGACGGATTATGACAAACTCACTCTTGAGATATGGACTGATGCCAGCGTTTTGCCGGAAGACGCCGTGGCATATGCTGCGAAGATACTCAAAGAACAGATGAACATATTTATCAACTTTGATGAACGAGCAGAGCCCGAACCTGAACCTGAAGGGCTGGAACCAGAGGAAAGACCCCTGAATGAAAACCTTTATCGTAGCGTTGAGGAACTGGAACTTTCGGTTCGCTCTGCCAACTGCTTAAAGAATGCGAATATACGATATATCGGGGAATTGGTGCAGAAGACCGAGGCCGAGATGCTCAAAACCAAGAATTTTGGCAGGAAATCACTGAATGAAATCAAGGAAGTCCTGACCGAAATGGGGCTGACCCTTGGCATGAAACTTGAGAACTTTGTCCAACCCGAGGAAGACAGTCAGGAAGAAAGCAACGATACATGAGACACCGAAAAGCAGGGAAAAAACTGAACCGTACAGGAAGCCATCGAAATGCTATGTTTCGTAACATGGTGACCTCCCTTTTCGAACATGGCCGGATTCAGACAACGGATGCCAAGGCCAAGGAGTTGAGACGATGGGCTGACCGCATGGTTACCTTGGCCAAGAGAGGTGATCTCCATGCACGACGGCAGGCGCTGGCGGTCATGAGAGATAAGACAGTGGTACATAAGCTTTTTGAAGAAGCAGCTGACCGTTTTGGTGACAGAGTCGGAGGCTACACCAATGTAGTTAAAATAGGAAGGCGGCGTGGAGATGCAGCCCCTGTTTCATTGGTAGAGCTTCTCGCACCAAAAGAAGAGAAAGAACAGAAGAAGAAAAAGACCAAAGCGACAAAAAAGGCTGCGGAAAAAGCCAAAAAGAAAGCACCCGCAAAAGCAAAAGAGAAAGCAAAGCCGAAGAAGGTTGAAACTGAAGATAAGGCAGTAGAGAAAGCGGCTTCTGAAAAGGCGAAAGAGGCAGCTTCTAAGTCAGAAGCCGAACCGCAGACAAAAGAAGAGGAAGAAAATACCGAAATTACAGAGGCCCCGGAACCCGCGCCAAAAGAGGATGCTGATAAAGGATAGACAACGCCTCAGAAGCCCATAGCTTATGCACCGCTTTGCGGACCCAGCGATACATATAAAGAGGTTAGCCATTACAGGCAGCCTCTTTTTTTTGTTCATGTTGAGAAATCATCGCCATCCAATATCTACGATTATGTAAAGTAATCAATCATCTGGATCCAATAAGTTCCCGCACAGATGGATGTCCCCTCTACGCCTCACCGACACATCCAAGCCAACTCAAAATACATTCCTTTTTCCCCTGAAATACTGTCTTTACCCCATTGCCATTCTTACGGCCGAGAACTACGTATCTTAAGAACCTAAATAGCTTGGGGATACCATCGTCCCTAACCCATTTTACCGAGAGGAAGTATCAATGAAAAAATGGTGTAAAGAACCTCTGTTACATTTTCTTGCCATCGGAGTGATGATCTTTGTTGTCTTCTCGATAGCAAACAAAGAGGAGGCCGCTGTGAGCGGGAATAAGATCGTTGTATCAAGCGCTGAGATTGAGCGTTTGAGTTACACCTGGTCGAAAAAAATGAATCGGCCGCCCACAGAGACCGAACTCCAAGGTCTGATCGAATCCTATATTAAAGAAGAGGTCTATTATCGCGAGGCGCTTACACTTGGCCTCGATCAGAATGATACGATCCTACGGCGAAGGTTGATGCAGAAGATGGAGTTTTTATCAAATGACCTTGCAGAACTTAATCAACCCGACGAAACAGAATTGAATAAATACTTTGTTGATAACCAGGACAAATATGAACTTCCTGCACGTATTTCATTTACACACATATATTTCAGTATAGACAAGCGCGGGGCAATGGCTCTCGAGGATTCAAAGCGTGCATTGTCTGAACTGGATGTGCTGAGAGCGCCTGAACGCGGAGACAGCTTTATGCTGGAGTATGATTTTGTTCAGGAAACACCATTTGAAGTTGAGCGTTTATTCGGGAAAGGTTTTGCGGAGCAGCTTTTTGCATTGGAAACAAATACCTGGCAGGGACCTATAGAATCCGGATATGGGCTGCACCTGGTGTGGATCAGTGAAAAGGTTGAATCCCGGATGCCGGAGCTTGCTTCAGTCATTGATAAAGTACGCACGGATTGGATGTTTGAGCAGAGAGAGAAGATGAATGAAGAGATTTATGAAAGGTTTAAGGAACGCTATGAGGTGGTTGTTGAGGATTTACCAAAGCAATCAGGAATAGCAAGAACAAAACTATCTGACAGGAAAGTGTCATGAACCGTCTTTTTTACATAGTTGTTCTGACTCTTTTATTACTTACTTCATTCACTGTCAGTGTCGAGGCCCACCGGCTTCAGCCTGCTTATCTGGAGATTAATGAACAGGGAGCAGGGAAATTCAGCATTTTGTGGAAAAGGCCTCTGATCGGCAACAGGCCGATGAATATATATCCCCGGTTGCCGTCAAGCTGCCGGAACCTAACGGAACCGGTTGTTCAGCTTTCACCCAGCGGCACAGTTGAGCGCTGGATAGTGGATTGCGGCAGCAGCGGCATGACCAATGAAACCATTGTTATTGACGGTCTGTCAGCAACTCAGACTGACGTCCTGGTCCGCATCTATTATATTGAAGGAGCCGAGGAAACCCATCTCTTGCGTCCCGCCTCTGCCTCGGCTGTTGTGGGGGGAGTCCCATCCAGCACTGAACGCATCATTGCCTATCTTCAGCTCGGGATACAGCATATCGTCATGGGCGTGGACCATCTGTTGTTCGTGCTCGGCTTGCTCCTTATCGTGCAAAGCCGCTGGATGCTTTTGAAAACCATTACCTCGTTCACCCTGGCCCACTCCATCACCCTGGGCATTGCCACGCTTGGCTACGCCAGTGTGCCGCTTCCTCCCTTAAATGCAGTCATCGCCCTTTCCATATTGTTTCTCGGCCCCGAAATTGTCCGTTCATGGCGGGGCGGCACCAGTCTGACCATACGGCATCCCTGGGTAGTTGCTTTTGCCTTCGGGCTAATGCACGGCTTTGGCTTTGCCACTGGTTTGGCAAACATGGGGTTGCGAGAGGCTGAGATCCCCCTGGCCCTGTTGCTGTTTAATCTCGGTGTGGAGATCGGCCAGGTCGGTTTTGTGATGCTGGTCATCCTTTTGGAACGATCTTTTCGTGTTCTCGAAATCCATTGGCCCCGATTGGTTCGTTTAACGCCCGGGTATACAGTTGGCTCACTTGGCGCTTACTGGACCATACAGAGAACCGTAATTCTTTTAAGGGGGTTGTTGTGAAACATGCCCAAGAAAACGTATCCTTATTCCAGCTTATTATGAGCATGGTCGTACTGCTTTATCCGGCGACTGCACTGGCCCATGTGGGGAGCGGAGCGTCTGGTGGATTTCTTACTGGTGTAGCGCACCCGGTATCTGGTCTTGACCACGTGCTTGCAATGATCGCGGTGGGGCTGTGGGGTGCTCAGCTTGGCAAACCGGCCCTCTGGGTGTTGCCAGTGGTTTTTCCCATGATGATGGCAGGCGGAGGCATGCTTGGACTAATGGGGATTCCGCTTCCCGGGGTTGAGATCGGGATCGCCATATCGGCGATTGTGCTGGGGGCAATGGTATTTACAGAGGCCAGGCTTAAAATCCAGCTGGCAATGATTATCGTGGCTTTTTTCGCTATTTTTCATGGGCATGCTCACGGCACTGAACTGCCCGCCGGGCAGAGCGGTCTGCTTTATAGCATTGGGTTTGTGGCCGCCACCGGCTGCCTTCACGGGGTGGGGATTGCTATTGGTATGATTTACCGATGGAGCAAGGGCCGGTTGGCGTTGCGCGCAGCTGGTGCCGTGGTTTGTGTTGCCGGCATCTTTTTTCTGTGGGGGGCACTGGCATGAGCTGCATGAATATACGAAACATTATATTAACTGCGTTCATGGTTTTCCTGTGGCCTGCTACTGCCAGCGCTCATCTGGTCAGTACCGGGTTCGGCCCTTTCTACGACGGGATAACCCACCTTGCAATGTCTCCGGACGACCTGCTCGGCGTGCTCGCAATCGGATTGTTATCCGGTCTGCTCGGTGCTCAGCACGGGCGTGTGACTCTCTTTGCCTTGCCGTTAACATGGCTGATCGGCGGAGTAATCGGGCTGCAATTTGAGATTGAAATTTCGCTGCCCGTACTGAGTGCAATCTCATTTCTCATAGTGGGTATGCTGGTAGCAGCTGATAAGAAACTGCCGCTGGCGTTCATCTACGGGCTGGCAATGGTCCTTGGCCTGCTTCACGGATTCCTCAACGGCACGGCCATGGCCCAGGCCGGCGGCGGCTTTCTGGCACTCTTTGGCATTTCAGTGGCTGTGTTTGTGCTGGTGGCCCTGCTTGCTGCACTGGTCGTTTCCCTGAGGGCACAGTGGGCAAGGATTACGGTGCGGGTTGCAGGGAGCTGGATTACGGCAATCGGCTTGTTGATGCTTGGTTGGACATATAGAGGGATGGGTTGAAATTGAATGAATATCGATAGGCGAATAACGAATATCAAAGTGTAGAAACAAGAATATGGAGTCATTGATTGATAGGATTCTGAAAAGAATGGAGTAATGGAGAATAAAAACAATTACGAATTACGAACTAAAAAAAGGAGGTAATCATGAAAGCATGGAGATTTTGTCAACTGATTTCGATTACTGTAATAATGACTTTGGGACTAAGTCAGAGCGCATTTTCGTCGGGAGGAGGGCTTGTCACCGAAGATG
>JBEQLC010000080.1:0-7975 GCA_040326175.1 Desulfobacteria bacterium
ATCAGATTTCCTGAGAGGGGAAATCTGATCAATATGCAACGCTTCGCGTAGGGCTTTCGATTGTGTCTTGGACGGAACATACGAACACAATACCCATAGCCCCAACAGGGGCTGACAGGTTGGCCTGATTCTTCTCGCCTGTTCTGTTAAATGCGCAGCCAATTTAACCGGGGTCAAAAAATTAGGCCAAAAAGCATATCTCTGCGATCTCTGTGTGCTCGAGCGATCCTGAGCATAGCCGAAGGGGAGCGGGCGAGAGAATATTCTCGTTAGTAACCGAATCTCCTTATCGCCTTTTCATCCCGGGTCCACTTCTTCTGAACCCGGACCCAGAGCTTCAAAAATACCTTGCATCCTACCATTCGTTCGATGTCTTTCCTGGCCTGCTCCCCGATCTGTCTTAGCATTTTCCCTCCCTTGCCTATGATCATCGGCTTCTGAGATTCCCGCTCCACGTGGATAGTGGCCTGGATGTCGATCAGGTGCTTCTCGGAACGCTCCTTGAAGGACTCCACCGTCACCGCCACACCGTATGGAATTTCCTGACTCGTCAAACGGAACACCTTTTCCCGGATCATTTCTGCTGCGATGAAGCGTTCGGGCACGTCCGTTACGATGTCTTCCGGATAGTACTGTGGTCCCTCAGGGAGCAGGGTAACCATCTCTGATACCAATTTATCAACCTGGGTGCGGTGCAGGGCCGAAATGGGCAGGATCGTGCGGAAGGGATAGGCCTCATCCCATCGCTCTATAAGGGGAAGGAGTTTTTCCTTCTGCAGCAGGTCAATCTTGTTAATGGCAAGAATAGAGGGCAAGTTTGTCTTCTTCAAAGACTCAAGAATTATCTCATCTGAAAAATTGTCCGCGGAAGTCCCGTCCGCCACTAATACAACCAGATCCACGTCACCCAAGACTCTTAAGGCCACTTCCACCATACGCACATTCAAAGGGCCCTTGGCCTTATGAACACCCGGGGTGTCTAGAAAGATCAGCTGGGCCCCAGGCAAATGGGCAATACCCAGGATGCGGTGACGTGTGGTCTGGGGCTTTTCCGACGTGATAGCGATCTTCTGCCCCAGCAATTGATTCAGCAGGGTGGATTTGCCCACATTGGGCGCCCCTATGATGGCAACAAATCCGGATTTGAAAGGAGTCTTCTTATTCATCAAGCCGGCACTTTCCGGTTCTTACATACTAATCCGACATTCTATCGCTGTAATGACGCCTTTTCTTTCGTTCTCGGAGTGGCACTGCGGAATGTGCTTTTCACGCTAATTGTTCTGCTTCATGGTTGCTAACTGACAGGGGAAGAGAAACGCACCACATTTCTCTTTGTACGCCCATGCACGTCAGTTTCCAGTCCGAAACTTATTTATCTCATGTGTTACGTAGTCATAAAAGGTTTGTTGATCCGGCAGGTACTCCCAGACCTTTTCAAGGTTCTTATACCGTTTTTGCTTCTTGCCGGTCATCTCTACAATGATCAGGGCCTGGGTTGAGACTTGATACGCTTCTACGAGATGGCCGTTCTCCGGTTTGTCAATGTCTATGGTTTTCCATACAATCGTTCCTTGTTCCAATTCTTGGGCGAACCTTTCTTGTATCGCATCAAACGACCAATCCTCTATTTGCAGACATGAAAGGCACCGGTAGGTCCCGTGAAAATAGTATACTATGATTTCCCTTCCCGAGGCGTTACTTTCCAGAAGTCTTTCAGATCGTTGCTGTTCGCTCGCGACTTTCGGGACTTCTTTTGATTCTGCGCCTGTAATTCCCGCCAAAATCATCCCGCAAATGGCCAAGAAGATCACGGCCAACCTAAGTCTATCTTTGTTTCTCATTTACTTTCATCTCTTCAATATCTTCAGGTCGCGAAGAACGGATTCACGATGAAATAGATACCCAAAGCACCGATAAGAACTCCTGCTCCCCTGCGGAACCAGTTCCCGGCCCCCTGCCAGGTACTATTCTCCAGCACTCTTCTCACTGCCGCCGCAGAACTGCCTGCCACAACGATCGGCAGACAGTGCCCGACAGCAAACAGGAGGATAAAGAGAATTCCCGTAGTTACTTGCTTCTGGACCGTAATGATAGCAAGGATTGGCGCAATAAACCCAAAGGTACACGCCCCGGAAAGCACGCCGTAGGCGAGACCTAGGACAAAGGCCCCAAGAAAACCTCTGAGGTTAAGGCGATACAATATACTTGCCGATGTTGCGCATTTTTCAACACCAAACATGCCCATGGCCACCCAGATCAGAATCAACCCTATCAGGATTTGCCAGTAGTTACCAACGTCGCCCAGCATGCGGCCCAGGAGAGCGCAGATGATACCGACAAGGGCTATGGTGATGAAGAGTCCGGAGGTGAAGGCGGCCGCGTAGTAGCCAGCCTCTCTCGGCCTTAGGATCCTTTGCTGGCCTCCCACATAGGCTACGATCAAGGGTATGGAAGCCAGATGACAGGGGCTTAATACCACACTGATCATGCCCCACACAAAGCAACCCACGGCGGCAATAGCGGCACCTCCGGCGATCCATTCATTGACAGTCAGAAGAAATGTTTCAAGCATAAATGGCTCTTTTCAATTTGATCCACGATGTGCGTTGGTTTCTTTGGGTGCATCACTCTTGCCCTGATCCACTCCCATGTTTTTCAGTTGTGCCACTATCGCCTGCTCGCTCATGAAGCCGAAATGGCGGTACACCTCCTTACCGTTCTTGTCGAAGAATATCTGGGTGGGAATAACCCGGATCCCGAATCTCCTGCCCTGGTCCCGGTGTTTCGAGACGTCGATGAAGACGATAGCCGCTTTCCCTTTGTAGGCCTTTTCCATCTTTACAAGTATGGGGGCCATCATCTTGCAGGGTATGCACTTTTTGGCTCCCAGATCGAGCATGGTTACCATGCCCTTCACGGGCACCTCGGGCAGGCTCGGTTGACCTTCTTTAGCTTGAACAAGAGAAGCACTGGCAAGAAAAAAAATTGCGGTGAGCCACATTGTCCGTTTTCTCATACAAACCTCGTCGATTATAGAACCCAGTTCTGCGATATGCGTCAGTTTCTAATCTTAAGATCTATTTATTAACCGCCCACTCGCTGCGCCCGTCCGCCTCGCTCTGCTTGGCAGGAGGGCGGGCTCGTTCGAGACGCTGAGAACGCAGAGGGATATTAGTTTTTCCTGATCGGGAAACCCCGGAGGAATATGCTTCGCATTCCACAGGGCAGGTGACGATCAGGAAAAAAGCTCAGCCCTCCGGGCGGACCATCTTCTCTCCGCCTTTCGGCGGATCGGCAGTTTTGATTTGCCGTCATCTCCCGGCAAATCAAAAAAAATACATTCCTCCGTTTACTCTGCGCCTCGAGTGAGTGAAACGAACGGGCGGTGAATGTTCAGTTTTCTATAGTCAGATAATCCCATAAATAGATGCAATCTATTTTATGCCCCCATCATTATCTTCTCAGCCCGTGGAGACATTCCGGGGAAACCAGTGAGTAGTCTTGAGGCAAATCTTTACCAGCATCAGCATGACCGGGACTTCAATGAGCACACCCACAACCGTTGCCAGAGCTGCTCCGGATGAGAGTCCAAAGAGCATGGTCGACGTGGCAATCGCCACTTCGAAATGGTTGGAGGCCCCTATCATGGCCGAAGGGGCTGCATCCCGATAGTCAAGCTTTAGCCATCGAGCCAGACCGTAACCGAGCCAGAAGATCAGGTTGGTTTGAATAAACAGCGGAATGGCGATCCACAGGATCGTGAGCGGGTTCGATAAGATCACCTCACCTTTAAAGGAGAAGAGGAGGATCAGCGTGACAAGCAGGGCTATGATCGTGATCGGTGTTAAGATGTGGAGGAATTTTTCCTTAAACCATGTCTCTCCACGTGATCGGATGATTACCTTTCTGGAAATATACCCCGCAACAAGAGGTAGTGCCACGTATATGCCTATCGAGAGCACCAGGGCCTGCCATGGTACCGGAAGTCTCCCTACGCCGAGCAAAAACCCGCCAAGCACTCCGTATAGCACCAGCATGGTCAGCGAGTTGATGGCTACCATCACCAGGGTTAACCCGTCGTTGCCACGAGCAAGAAAGCCCCAGACCAGCACCATGGCAGTGCATGGAGCGATTCCCAGCAGGATACATCCCGCCAGATAACTCCGCCACAGGGGCACCTCCAGCACCTTCAATCCGTTAACCAGAACGATCTTCCCGGAGCCGTAAACGGTTCCAACAGGCAGATCAAGACCGAACGGCATCTTCACATAGTCCACTGCATCCGGTCCTATGAAGCCGTAAAAGAGAGTCCCCAGAAAAAAGATGGCAATGGCGTACATGGTAAATGGCTTGACAGCCCAGTTGACAAAAAGGGTCAGGCCTACCGGCTTCATGTTCTTCCCTGCTTTGAGAACTTCCCCGAAATCGATCTTCACCATGATCGGATACATCATGAAGAAGAGACAGATGGCAATGGGGATCGACACAACAGGGGCTTCCCCAACGTAGATGGCCAATCCGTCCAGATACTTCGCGAATCCGGGGGCCACTTTTCCAAGGATGATGCCTGCAATGATACAAAGGATCACCCATACGTAAAGATACTTTTCAAAAAGGCTGAGCCCTTTCGCTTCCTTGGTGACGCACGCTTCAGTTGCCATGACTTGACTCCATCATTATTGTTTCCCCTCCCCTGGTGGGAGGGGTTAGGGGAGGGGGAGGAGATCGTTTCGACAAGAATTAGGATGCCCAGCGCGGAAGCGCGGGGAGCTTCACTTTTGCAGCCATCCCTTGATCTCTTTTTTCTCCGGGATCTTTCCTACGCTCTTTACCTCACCGTCAATGACTACAGCCGGCGTGCCAAAGACACCGTACTTGGAAATTTCCATGATGTCGGTTACCTTTTCAATGTTAGCATCTACGCCTGCCTCGGCAACCGCTTCCTTAACATTCTTTGCTGTCAGTTCACACCTTCCACAACCTGGGCCTAACACTTTTATTTCCATTCTCACTCCTCCTTATGCGTCTTCATAATCCGGGTTATCACGGGCGGGTTCTCAGCCGACCGGCGTCTGTACCTCACTGCGGCGATTAAGTTTGCTATCAAGAGCACAGCTGCGCCCACGATGACCGAAACCATTGGATGAAGGCCAGAGTTCTGGTAGACGGCTGCGCCCGCCACAATTCCCAATATCAGGCCCATGCCGGGTATACCAAGGAGTGTGACAGCATTCTTTCTCAAAGTACCAGGGCTTTGGCTCACCGAAACCCAATCGCCTGCTTGCGCCCCAGCCCTGTTCCATGCTTCAACGTTCACGGTCGAGCCATCGGTTGGGGTATGACAGACCTTCTTGCTCACTTCAGGAGCATTTGGAATTCCAGGGGTGCCTGGCCGAATTATCACATCCGCTCTATCATTCTCTTTCAGGCTTGCTACAAAACCTACATGCCTTGGCATCTTGTCTATCTCCCTTATAACTCCTTTAGCCACTGAACGATCTTCTCTCTGGGAGGCACACTGCCGACACACTTGACCTTTCCGTTGATAATCACGGCAGGGGTCCCCATGACGCCATATCTGCCAATCTCCTTTACATCCCTGACATGCTCCAGATCAGCCGACAAATCCATTTCAGCCAACGCCTCCATGAGTTCTTTCTCCAGCCTGTCGCATCGGTCACACCCGGGCCCAAGGACTTTGATCTCCAGTTCTTCAGTGGTATCTTGCTCATACGGCCTTCCAAGAAACTTGTTGAATTCCCGCAAAAGGGACTTGCCGTAAACCTCCTTGGCACTACCCGGGACATAGTTTCTCTTTGAGATTCTTCTTACGAGTTCGGTCTGAACTTCATTATCAGGCCTGTCTGCATATTCTTTGCCCATCTCTTGCATGACGCGCGTCAGGCCGATAATACCAATAGATTGCTTATTGATTCTTATCCTGGTCACCTCGTCTTGGGACATCGTTATTTCCCCCTTCCCGGCTAAGTGGCTATCCAACCATAGCCCATCCCGGCAATCGTGGAGAGGATCACAATAATGACACAAAACGTAGCCGTCTTTTTGACGCCCATGACACCTCCTATGACCAGCATGTTGGGCAGCGAAAGAGCCGGACCCGCCAGAAGGAGCGAGAGGGCAGGCCCCTTGCCCATGCCCGCACCGATCAACCCCTGAAGAATGGGCACCTCAGTCAGGGTGGCAAAATACATCAACGCCCCCGAGGCCGCGGCAAAGAGATTGGCCCACAGCGAGTTTCCTCCCACTAGGCTTTGTATATAGTGCTCGGGAATGAGGGCAGGGTGGCCCGGGCGGCCCAGCATGAAACCGGCCACCAGAACGCCTGCACCTAGAAGCGGAAAGATCTGCTTCATGAATCCCCAGGTCGATTGCACCCAGGTGACACACTCGTCCCTGGTGAACCAGGATTTGAGCATTAACGTCAGGACAATGAGCAGGGCAACGGTGATGTACCACTTTGCAGCAAAGATGGCCGGCCATAGTCCTGTAGAACCTGCTACGGGTTTGGCAAATGCGGCGAAAATCAGAATCAGGACCATGGTCAGCATGTAAAGCCCATCCTGAAGCAGGCTCCGTTTCCTGGTTTCCTCTTCCGGAAGATAGACCTTCCCGGCAGTACGGGCGGCATCCTCCTTTCGGAAGATAAAGGCCATAAGCAAACCGGTGACGATGGCAAATCCGATCGCGCCGATGGCCCTTGCCAGGCCCAGTTGCCAGCCCAGAATCCTTGCCGTCAACACGATGGCCAGAACATTGATGCCCGGTCCGGAATATAGAAAGGCCGTTGCCGGACCGATACCGGCCCCTCGGGTATAAATCCCGGCAAAGAGCGGCAGGACCGTACAGGAACAAACCGCCAAAATCGACCCGGAGACAGAGGCCACAGAATATGACAGTATCTTTTTCGCGTTGGCCCCAAAGTATTTGAGGACGGAAGCCTGGGATACAAAGACGGCAATGGCCCCTGCGATGAAGAAGGCAGGGATCAGGCATGTCAGAACATGCTCACGGGCGTATTCCCGAAGCATCATAAAGGCTTCAAGCCCGGATTGCCTGATCGTCGGATGATTCCAGGGCACATAGTAACAGCCCAGAAAGATCAGTATGATGAGCAGGAGCTTAGTTCGTTCTTTCATTTTGTTTACGCTCAGCCAAGGTAATAGCTACATGCCCATCTAGCTATATTATGGGCAAAAATTATTTCTTACAGATATCTTCACGTTGAATTGTGGGAAGTTTCTCTACCAGGTCGGTGATCCTCGGATCATCTTCCAGCCAGTGCCTGAGACTGCCTAAAAGACTGGCCACATAAGGACCGCCACTTCCGTCCGTCAACTGATAGTTGACCCACATGCCATTCTTTCGTGATGTGACCAGATCGGCGTCTTCCAGCACTTTCAAGTGCTTAGACGCAGTAGGCTGGGCTATCTTCAGTGCGGCCTGAATCTCACAGACGCACATGTCCTTATGTTGAAGCATTTTCATAATCGCTATCCGATTCGGATCGGATAGGGCCTTCATGACCCTAACAAAATCTCTCATTTGGCGTTCCTCGAATATTACCGTTTGGCAATATAGAACGATGCCTCGTGCCTGTCAAGCACATAATGATTTATCAGAAAAAAATTCCCTTGACAGCCGCACGATGCTGTTTTATGGTTCGACACATATCGAACTTTCGAGAAGAAAAGATCCGAGTATTTGGAGGTACATCAGAGAGGAATTCGTAGTTTTCGTATATTTCTAATGGGTTTAGTTGACAACAAAGCCGATCAGTTGCATTTTATAAGGGTGAGGCTTAAAGGAGCAGATCTTGATGAGCGAAAAGCAACACAGCCTGGAGGGCCTAGTTAAGGCCAGCAAAAGTTGTTGACCCAAGAAGGGAAAGGCTCAGTTGGGCCGGCCCAGTCTGGATCAGCCTTTTGTTGCGGGCTCCGTTATGACACTCGCGGGC
>JBEQLC010000081.1:0-7974 GCA_040326175.1 Desulfobacteria bacterium
GGCCCTGATCGGGATTATCACACAAACCGACATCTTTAAGGTCCTGATCAATATTGCTGGGGTTTATACCGGGGGCATTCAATTTGCCTTTAGTCTTGAGGATCGTCCGGGTTCGCTGAAAGAGGCTGCTGACGTGATCCGTTCATATGGCGGGCGTATTGTAAGCATTCTATCCACGCGAGAAACCGCTGAAGAGGGGCGCAGGAATGTATACATGCGCAGCAGTCCGCTACCTGATGACAAACTCAGGGCCCTGGTCAAAGAACTGGAACAGAAGTTTGTGGTCCTTTACACATCACAAGATTTGCTGGACGAGGTTGAAAACCGAAGAATGAGGGTGCCGTAGGCATAGGAAGCTGAAAGTTCTTTTTCTAACCGCAGAAAGACGCAGACTAACACAGACAAATAGCTCCGCCTTAAGCGGAGCTATTTAACGTCATGCCTTTCAGGCAAGTTTCGAACCATCCTTTTTATCTTAGCCTTCCTGTGCTTAAAATTGACCAAAAGGCCAACTCGTATTCCTGTGGCCTTCAAATAATTCAATAGTTGGGCCTCATGGACCTTATCAAGCTTTTCTACTGTCTTAAGTTCAACGATGACCCTCTCTTCCACAAGAATATCCGCAATGTATTGGCCAACCACTTCCTCTTTATAAAAGACATTGATCGGGACTTCATTCTGAGCCTTAAGGCCCCGTTTCTTCAATTCGATCAGTAGGGCATTTTGGTAGACCTTTTCAAGGAAACCAGGGCCGAGAATTCGACTCACTTCAAACACAGCACCGTTTATCGCATAGGTAACGTCGTTGATATCCATGGAAGGATCTGTTTCTTTGGCTGCGGTCGGGCGTAGGCGGTGATTTCTTGATCGGCCAACTCGTCGGCCATTGGGATCACTCAGGCTAAGCGGGAGAATCGGCCGGATTTCGGATTTCTTAATTCTTCCACCCAAGTTGGCATGCGGCGGATCATGGCTAAGGTGGGGAAGAAACCGGGAATGCCCTCGTGGAGCCTACATATCTGACTTGAAAAACTGGCCTGGTCCAGTGATGGAACCGGGCTTTTTTGCGTATTCAGTGGGGACTGTTCCTTCTTTGAAGCACTCAAAGATAGTCTCCTTTGATTCAGGAATTGCCAGGAGTCCAGTCTCTGCATCTATCTTGGCAAAAACCACACCGTCCGGCACTTGAAAGACCCGTACAGGTTTGTCCTTGAGGACTGCCTGCATAAACTCTATCCAAATGGGACTGGCAGCCCTGGAACCTGTTTCGTTAACGCCGAGTGGCTTCCCTTCATCAAAGCCCACCCAAACTCCTGTCACGTATCGTGGAGTATATCCTGTAAACCAGGCATCGTGGAGGTCGTTGGTTGTCCCGGTCTTACCTGCAACAGGCCGATTAAGGGCCTTGACGCGCCAGCCGGTTCCGTGCTGAACGACCCCCTGGAGAAGATTGGTCATGATATATGCAGTACTTTTCTCAACAACCTTCTCGCTTTCGGGCTGATTCTCTTCTAATACATTCCCATCTCGATCCAATATCTTGGTAATAAAGCATGGCTTTACCCGGTATCCTTGATTGTTGAAGATGGCATACGCGCGTACTAGCTCAAGGAGTGAGAGCCCTGATGAGCCGAGTGCTAAGGAGAGGTCCCGGGTAAGCTCCGATTCGACACCCAGTTTTTTAGCATACTCGATCACGTAATCTATGCCGATGTCCTTGAAAATCTTTATAGTAACGACGTTTCGGGAGTGGGCTAGAGCCGTCCTGAAAAGAGTGGGACCGTGAAACGTTTCTTCATAATTCCTGGGTTTCCAGACGAAGTCCTGTTCTATATCCTCGAAAACGACTGGTGAATCTATGATGATGGTGGCAGGTGTGTAGCCTTTATCGAGGGCAGCGGCGTAGATAAGTGGCTTAAAAGCTGAACCGGGCTGACGCCTCGCTTGTATGGCCCGATTGAACTGACTTACCCTAAAGTCTCGACCTCCCATCATTGCCTTGACATAGCCGGTTTCAGCCTCCATGCAAATAAGTGCCCCCTCAGCAACGGGCGTCTGCTCCAGAGACAAGTCCCAGTCCCATGTCAATTCCTTCCGATCCATAACCTTCACCAGAATCACATCGCCGACCTTGAGAACATCCCTGACCCTTTTGACTCGAGCCCGATTATACTCAATCTCAGGATCAGGTTTCCTCGCCCACCTCATATTGTCGAGGTGAAGGCTGCCCTGTGCGCTGCCGATACGCACCCTGGCTTTTTGGTCACTATCGCTCACTGCAATAACAATTCCCTGGATGACTCGTTCCGGCTCAAGCGGTTGTTTCTCAAGGGTGGCTTGGATCTCCTGAGAGAAGGCCTCAAACTCTTCCGGTTCCAGGTGTTTGAGCGGGCCACGATACCCCTGCCTTTTGTCCAGCGCCAGTAGCCCGTTATTCAATGCGATGCGGGCAGCCTTTTGAGTCTCAACGTTTACCGCTGTGTGTATTGTAAGGCCTTCCTTGTAGAGGATTTCCCTGCCGTACTCTTCCTCCAGATACTTGCGCACGTATTCAGTGTAATAAGGGGCCTCCTCAATGTACCAGTTGCGTCTGGGCTTGATATCAAGCTGTGTGTTGATGGCCTCGGTTGCCTCGACATTTGAAATATATCCCACACCTATCATGCGATTTAGCACATAGATCTGGCGCTGCTTGGCTCTTTCAGGATGCAGAAACGGAGAATAACGACTGGGGGCTTGAGGTAGCCCTGCCAGCATGGCGCATTCCGCCAGATTAAGGTCGACCACTGATTTTCCAAAATAATTTTCAGCAGCAGCCTCAACGCCGTAAGCTCCATGGCCCAAGTATATCTGGTTCAGATAGAGGAAGAGAATCTCGTCTTTGGTAAAGGCTTTGTCTATGCGATAGGCCAGGATCGCCTCACGTACCTTGCGGGCATAGCTTTTTTGAGGAGACAAAAAGAAAGACTTGGCAACCTGCTGGGTTATTGTGCTCCCTCCCTGAATGATGGTACCCGCTTCGATATTTTTCAGGAAAGCTCGGGCGATGCTGAGAAGGTCAATCCCTTCATGTTGGAAAAAACGAGCGTCTTCGGCCGCAACAAAGGCACGGATAAGCGTACGAGGTATCTTAGAAAGGGGAACTATAATCCTTCGTTCTTTGAAGAACTCAGCAAGCTTGCGCTTGTCATCTGAATAAACAGTGGTGATAATCGGTGGGCGGTAATCCTTCAATGAGGATATCTTGGTAAGATCTCGTGTGAAGTAAAAATAACTCCCTCCACCAAAAAGACCTACCAGTAGGAGACAGCCAATGACGGTGAGAAAAAAAAGGTAGAGGAACCTTCCCAAGATGCCCTTCTTACCGCGTTTGGTCCTTATCTCCTTGACATTAGATCGTTTTCGAGAACGTACCATGATGTCCTTCTAACAAAAAAGAGGTTAACAAGCAAGAGCCCTCAGCCCCTCCATATTTTGGATTCTATATTGCGGATTTAGCTAATTGAGGGGTCGTAGTATTTCTTTTCACTCCAATGTCTCCGTCAAGCCGTTCCAAGAAACACCCCGACCCCTGAACTAATTTTCAATTTTCAATTTTCAATGGACAATTGTCAATTCCAAATATCCTTGACATAATCCAGAGATTCCGACTAAAAAGCGGGTACCTTAGTTTAAACTCAATTGAGGTTGTACTTATGATTGCCCTGAATTTTGAAAAATGCGGTGGTTTGGTCCCGACCATTGTGCAGGATTTTAAAACCGGTGAGGTCCTGATGCTTGCCTTTATGAACGAGCAGGCATGGAGGGAAACCCTGACAACGGGAAAGGCCACATACTGGAGCCGCACTCGCCAGGAACTCTGGGTGAAGGGCAAAACGTCCGGCCATGTCCAGTGGGTGAGGGAGGTCCGCATTGACTGTGATAACGATACCGTGCTCTTGAAGGTAGAGCAGGTAGGCGACGCGGCTTGTCACACAGGATATCGAAGTTGTTTTTTTAAGAAAGTGGAGGACGACGCAGTCAGAGAGGTCGGCGAGAAAGTCTTTGATCCGAAGGAGGTATATGAATAACGTGGGTGAGAAACTCAAACTCGGAATCCCCAAAGGGAGCTTGCAGGACGCCACAATTGCTCTGTTTAAACGGTCGGGGTGGAGGATCGATATCAACGGACGCAGTTATTTTCCTGATATCAATGATGACACCATTGAGTGTGCCATATGCCGTGCCCAGGAGATGTCACGTTACGTAGAAAGTGGCACGCTGGACGCGGGTCTTACAGGAGAGGACTGGATATCGGAAAACGAATCTGATGTGAAGATTGTGGAGGATTTGATCTATTCAAAAGTCAGCCAGCGACCGGCCCGTTGGGTCCTGGCAGTCCCTTATGATTCTGATATAGAAACGTTGGAGGATCTGGCGGGAAAGAAGATCGCAACTGAGCTGGTTAATTTTACAGAAAAATATTTTGCCGAACGGGGTATAGATGTCGAGGTAGAATTCTCATGGGGGGCAACTGAGGCCAAAGTGGTGTCTGGTCTGGCCGATGCTATTGTGGAGGTGACTGAAACCGGTAGTACCATAAAGGCCCACGGCCTAAAGATCATCCATGAACTTCTCCAGACCAATACCAAGCTCATTGCCAACCATGCCTCTTGGGCGGATCCCCAGAAGCGGAAAAAGATAGAGCAGGTCGCCCTTCTTCTCAAAGGTGCTCTGGTGGCTGAAAAGATGGTGGGGCTCAAGATGAATGTTCCGGAGGCAAAGTTGGAGGAAGTTGTTGGCCTTCTTCCGAGCCTCAATGCGCCCACAGTATCTCCCCTTTATCAGTCGGACTGGTTTGCTGTGGAGACGGTCGTGGCGGCATCTGTGATGCGTGATCTTATCCCTGAACTGCTCAAGCACGGGGCCGAGGGGATAATTGAGTATCCGTTGAACAAAGTGATTTAGGCGACTTTGGGTTCTGGCTGTTCATTCCGCAATCCGCGTTCTGCGTTCCGCATTCCAAAATACTACTATGATCTCCAAGCGTATCCAGGAAATCACACCGTTTATTGCTATGGATGTCCTCGAGAAGGCCCACAGCATGGAGCGGGAAGGCGTCCATATTATCCATTTGGAGATAGGGGAGCCTGACTTCGATACTCCTGCCTGTATCAAGGATGCCGCTATTCGTGCCTTGAACGCCGGACACACCCACTACACGCACAGTCTTGGACTGGTGGAGCTTCGCGAGGCCATCTGTCGACACTATCGCGAACGCTACAGCGTGGTTATTCAAACGGACCAGGTAATTGTTACATCAGGCACCTCGCCGGCCATGTTCATGCTCTTTTCAGCCCTTCTGGATCCAGGAGACAAGGTGATCGTTTCAGATCCCCATTACGCCTGCTATCCTAACTTTATCCGGTTTGCAGGTGGTGAGCCCATCACGATTCCGGTTTACGAAGACGATGGGTTCCAATACAGGCCGGAGGCCATACGAGAGAAGCTCGATGACACGACCAAAGCCATTTTTATCAACTCTCCATCAAATCCCACGGGAAACATACTGAGCCATGAGCGCATGCAGGCCATTGCAGGGTTCGCCCCATACGTTATTTCCGATGAGATATACCATGGGTTGGTTTACGAGGGCGAGGAGCATTCCATTTTGGAATATACCGACAGGGCCTTTGTACTGAACGGGTTTTCCAAAGTCTATGCCATGACAGGTTGGCGGCTCGGCTATCTGATTGCACCAATGCCTTTTATCCGGGCTATCCAGAAGGTGCACCAGAATTTCTTCATTTCAGCAAATGCCATGGTGCAATGGGCTGGCATAGCAGCCCTTGAAGAGGCTGCAGAAGACGTAGAAAGGATGAGGGCGGTTTATGATGAGCGCCGCCGGTTCATGATCAAGCGGCTCAAAGACTTGGGATTTGGCATCACCGTGGAGCCCACAGGTGCTTTTTATGTGCTGGCCAATGCAAAGAGGTTTTCGGAGGATTCTTATAAACTGGCTTTTGACATCCTTGAACATGCCCATGTAGGGGTAACCCCGGGGATCGATTTCGGGGCCAATGCCGAGGGGTACATTCGTTTTTCCTACGCCAACACCCTGGAGAACATCGAAGAGGGAATGGATCGCATCGAAAAATACCTCGCCCAAAAATAGGGGACGTCCCCTTTAACAACAAAGCCACGTGCTCTGGGCACTTAGATTGTTTTTGAGATGGGTTATAGTTGACTGTCTATGCACATCAAGTCTGCCACATTCATCACCAGCGCTGTGAAGCCCTCCCAGTATCCTCCTTCGGACAGACCTGAAATTGCGTTTGCAGGACGTTCCAACGTTGGGAAATCTTCCCTGATGAATACGTTGTTAGGCCGCAAGAAGCTGGTGAAGACCAGTTCGACCCCTGGGCGTACCCAGACCATTAATTTCTTTTCCATCAATGATCGCTTCTATTTTGTCGACTTGCCTGGATACGGCTATGCTAAGGTTCCAAAGGCTGTACAAAAGAGCTGGGGGCCAATGGTTGAAAATTACTTGAAGACCCGCCGGGCCGGAGAGCAAACCGTACCGGAGGCCAGCCAGGGGCTTTGCGCTGTTGTCGTCATCCTGGATATTCGGAGGCTGCCAAACCAGGGGGATCATGATTTGCTTGCCTGGCTGGCGCACTACGAGGTCCCAGCCCTCGTCGTACTAACAAAGGTGGATAAGCTCAAAAAGAACCAGCAGAGTAAGCAGCGAAGCGCCATTGCCAGGGAACTTTCCACAGATCCTTCCTCACTCATTCTCGTTTCTGGCACAACCGGCTTGGGCAAACAAGAATTGTGGAAGGCTATTGAGAGTCGGTTGTCAGTATGACCCTTAAGATTGACGGTAGCCACGGCGAGGGGGGCGGGCAGATATTGAGAACCACTCTGGCCTTGGCAGCTATACTCCGGCGGCCTGTGGAGATCCACAGTATCCGAGCCGGCCGCAAGAAGCCAGGGTTGCGGCCACAACACCTCATGGCAGTAAAGGCCATGACCTCGATAACTGCAGGGAAGGTTAATGGTGCGGAACTTGGCTCCATGCAACTGTCCTTCGAACCTCGGCAACTTGCTCCGGGGTCCTACTCCCTTGATATAGGAACAGCGGGTTCTACGAGCTTAGTACTGCAGACCATGCTTCCTGCCCTGCTATTTGCAGAAGGGGCATCCCAGGTTGTTATCACAGGGGGCACCCACGTGCCTTGGAGTCCCTGTTTTCACTACTTGCAGGAGGTATTTGTGCCGGCACTCCAGAAGATGGGTGGAGCACTGCGGCTGGAGATAGCGCGCTGGGGCTGGTATCCAAAGGGGGGTGGAAAGGTGACTGCATCCATATCGCCGGTTCCGGAACTCAGCGGCGTTGATCTCACTTGGCGGGGTGGGCTGCAAAACACTTATCTGCTTTCGGCTGTGTCAAATCTTCCCATGAATATCGCGGAGAGGCAGCGAGACCAGGTTCTCAAGCGCTTCAGGGATCACGGCGATGAGGTGCCCCGGATTGAGCTCTTGAAAGGTCCTTCGCCAGGTACCGGCACGGTGGTCTTTGTACGGGCGAAGTTTGAAAATGGGGTGGCGGGGTTTACCTCTCTGGGGAAGAAGGGGAAGCCCGCTGAAGAGGTTGCTGACGATGCATGCTCAGATTTTTTTCGGTTCATGTCCTCTGGGGCGGTTGTGGACGACCACCTGGCAGACCAGTTGGTCCTATACATGGCCTTGGCAAAAGGCCGGTCTTCCTTAATCACAGACAGGATAACAAAGCATCTGGCAACAAACATGTGGGTGATTGAGCAGTTCCTGCCGGTAAGGTTCCAAGTCGAGAAAGAAGCCTCCAAAATCAGCATTGAGGGGATTGAGCACAAAAGTAGGGGACGTCCATGACCGGCTCGCTCCCCGCGCACGAAGCACTGCCGCAAGGCAGAACCCCCGCCCTTCAGGGCGGGGAGGCTTCACTTTTCT
>JBEQLC010000082.1:0-7958 GCA_040326175.1 Desulfobacteria bacterium
CCGCGCAGCCCGCGAAGCACTGCCGTCAGGCAGAACCTGCGGGGAATGCGCTCGCTGTAGCAGTTCACCGGAAAGGAGTAACAAAGTGGACGTAGTTGTCTTGCTCAAACAGGTCCCTGACACAGAAACCCTGATCCAAATTGCCGACGACAATGCTTCTATAAAAACAGAAGACGTCAAATGGGTTATCAATCCTTACGACGAGTTCGCTGTTGAAGAGGCGCTACGCATCAAGGAAAAGCATGGCGGCAAGGTGACAATACTTACGATGGGGCCCGAGCGGGCTGTAGAGTCTATTCGAACTGCATTGGCCATGGGGGCAGACGAAGGGGTGCTGATTGACGACCCGGCTACCCAAGGAAGCGATGCACTCGGCACAGCTAAGGTGCTGGCTGCTGCCTTAAAAGAGATCGGCTACGACCTGATCATAGCAGGTCAGCGGGCTGTGGATGTCGATGGCTATCAGGTCCCGGCCGCTGTTGCAGAATTACTAGGGATCGCCCAGGTTTCCGTGGTCATTAAGGAAGAGATAACCGACGGCAAGATCAGGTGTGAGCGCACCATTGAGGGAGGGATTGTGGTTGTCGAGGCCGACCTGCCCGCCCTTTTCACCACACAGAGAGGCATTAATGATCCCAGATATGCCTCACTTCCGGGCATCATGAAGGCAAAGAAGAAGCCTTTCGTCCAAAAGACCCTTGCCGACCTGGGAGTGGATCCGAGCGAGGTGGGAGAGGCCAATGCAAAATGTCGAATTAGGAGCTTGTCCTTTCCGCCAGAAAGGTCACCTGGACGGATCATTGAGGGAGAGACAGCTGAGGCCAAGGCGGCCGAGTTGGTGAGATTACTCACTGAGGAGGCGAAAGTCATTTGAACTTGCGGGCTTCGCCCAAACTAGAGTGATGGAGTGATCGAGTGACGGAATAATGGTATACTGGAATATTGGAGTATTGGGTCATAGCAGCAGTGGAGAGTTGTGTCTCCTATCGCTCTTCTTCTAAACCCATCACTCCATTACTCCATTACTCCAACACAATGTCATGAGAACAAGATAGCGTTACAACGAAATCCCAATAACCGTTAACTAAAACAGGAGAGTTGAACATGCCACAGGGCGTTTTGGTGTTTGCGGAACAGGTCGATGAGACTTTTCGTAAGATTGCCTTTGAAGCCTTAAGTGAAGGGAGGCGGCTGGCCGATACCATTGGTCAAACAGTAACGGCCGTCGTGCTCGGTTCCGGTGTAGAGGGAATTGCTGGAGAACTGGGGAAATACGGGGCAGACAAGATCCTGGTAGGTGATGATCCGGCCTTGGCCGACTACACCACGGCGGTTTACACGAATGTTCTTTTCGACATTGTCAAGGATAATGATCCCAGTATTTTGCTTTTTGGTGCTTCAAGCCAAGGAAAGGACCTATCCGCTCAGTTGGGAGCTCGCCTGGGGGTTGGTCTTGCCATGGACTGCAATGGCCTGAAGCTTGACGGAGAAAAGCTCATTGCCACAAGGCCCATGTACGGTGGCAAAGTCCTTGCTGAGGTGACCCTGGAAGGGACACCTCAGATGGCTGCCATCCGCCCGAATGTGATGGAAATCACGGAAGTGGCCAAGGCCGGGGATGTGGAAAAAGTTGACGTGAACACAGGTGTCATCAGGGCACGAGTTGTTGAAAAGAAGTTAGAAACTGCCTCCAAGGTGGATCTAACCGAGGCAGATGTCGTCGTGTCAGGTGGCCGCGGCATGGGAGGTTCTGACTACAGCCTTCTTGAAGAACTGGCCGAGATTCTAGGCGGTACGGTAGGGGCCTCAAGAGCAGCGGTAGACGAGGGCTGGCGTTCCCATTCTGATCAGGTGGGCCAAACCGGCAAGGTGGTCTCTCCAAACCTTTACATTGCCTGCGGGATCTCCGGAGCCATTCAGCACCTCGCGGGCATGGGAGCTTCCAAGTATATTGTAGCCATCAATAAAGATCCAGAGGCACCTATCTTCAAGAAGGCTGACTATGGCATTGTGGAAGACCTCTTCGAGGCTATCCCCGCCATCATAGCCGAGTTAAAAAAAGTAAAAGGTTAACTAAGCCCCATCCATGGAACTGTTTAGCGAGTTGTTGCCCTGACAACAAAAGGCTTATTGCTAATTAGTGCTTATCCATAAAGAAGGTTAGAAGTTTCGAGCACAACACTAGGTTTACAATTCATAAATGGCCCTTTTCCCGATAAGCAAGGCAGCAACATGGCCTTGCTCTTTTATTTTTGGCCTGTTATTCGTTATGGTAATTCTCATAAGTATGTTCCGTTTTGAACCATTATGAGATTGTCGTAAACGGAACATATTTTACAACTACCATAGAGCACACTCACCGCCAATAAGCCTGATGAGCAAAATATGAAAGTACACTTTGTCAGTTTAGGTTGTCCCAGAAATCTGGTAGACACCGAAATAATGCTTGGCCGGCTCCTTGAGGCAGGCCATACGATCATCTCTGGGGAATCAGAGGCAGACTGTGTCGTGGTCAACACATGCAGTTTCATAGAACCCGCTGCGGTCGAGTCGATAGATGTCATACTCGAAATGGGAAAATGGAAGCAGCAATCTGACAGGCACAGACTTATTGTTGTGGGCTGCCTCCCCCAGCGTTACGGCATAGACTTGGTAAAGGCCATGCCTGAAGTGGATGTCTTTCTTGGTACAGGGGCCTTTGACCGCATCGTTGGGGCAGCTGAGGGCTCATTGAACGGGAGGCGGGTCCTGTTGCCGCATCCCGGTCGGATTCCCGTCCGGGATTTGTCTCTCCCAAGATTTCGCACGACCTCCTTCCACACAGCTTATCTGAAGATTGCCGAGGGGTGTTCTGACCGATGTGCCTACTGCATCATCCCAAAGTTGAAAGGCCCCCACCGAAGTCGTCCCATGGCAGAGGTACTCACCGAAGCCAGTTTTCTTGTGGAATCAGGTGTCAAGGAACTCGTACTCGTGGCCCAGAACACCACGGCCTATGGGAAGGACCTGGGCCCAGATCATGGACTGGAGGACCTCCTGGAAAGGCTGACACACATTTCAGGTTTAGGCTGGGTTCGCGTGTTATATGGCCACCCAGACTATGTGACGGATCCCCTCATAGAAGTAGTCGCTTCGCACAGCCAGCTCTGTTCATATTTTGATATTCCTGTCCAGCATATCAGTCAGCCTGTCCTTAAAAGGATGGGCCGACGCAACAACAGTGCAGCTATATACGAGCTGTTTGAACGCATTCGCACCAGAGTCCCTGATGCTGCGCTGCGCACTACATTGATGGTCGGTTTTCCAGGGGAGTCCGACCATGATTTCGAGCGCCTCCTTGACCTTGTTGAAAGGGTTCGCTTTGATCACCTGGGTGCTTTCGTCTATTCTGATGAAAAAGACCTTCCGTCGAAAGCCTTGAAGAACCACGTGCCTGAAACAGTTAAGCAGGAACGATTTGAATGCGTTATGTCACGGCAACTTGAGATTTCCAGAGAAAACAATCAGAAATACATTGGGAAAACACTCCAAGTCCTCGTGGAGGGCTCCGCAGAGGGGACGGATTCTCCCCTTGAAGGGCGAACGTATTTTCAAGCGCCGGAGATTGACGGTGTAGTCTATATCAATGCAGGAGTTGCCGAACCTGGCACCTTCTCTCGCGTGCGGATTACTGAGGCCTGCGAATATGACCTGAGAGGGGCCATTGTATGAAGGGCCTGAAGGAACAGATCCTGGAATCGGTGCGCCAAGACCTATCTGAGATTGAGGCCGCCCTGACCGAGAACCTCAAACCCTATCTTCCGATGGTATCCCATGTAGCCAAATATATTATGTTCAGCGGTGGGAAAAGGATACGCCCACTCCTCATGATACTTTCAGCACGGCTTTGCGGCTACAACGGAAACCGCGATAAGACCCTGTCGGTTGTGTTTGAGTACCTTCATGCTGCCTCCCTGCTTCATGATGACGTGGTCGACGATGCCGATGTGCGACGCGGCAACCCTGTGGCCCATTCGATTTGGGGAACCCCGGCCACGGTCTTGGTTGGAGACTTTCTGCTAGCCCGCTCGATCGCTATTGCAGCAGAAACAGATTCTGTTCCCATCATCGACGTCCTTGCTGACACAACGGCCCAAATGTCCGAGGGAGAGATACACCAGCTGTTGCACAAGGGCGATCTAGCTGTCAGCGAAACGGATTACATGGAGGTGATAAGTAGAAAGACTGCCTACCTGATTCGAGCAGCGTGCCAAGTGGGGGCTCTGCTTGCAGAGGCGCAAGAAGAACAGGTACAGGCATTGGCTGAATATGGATATCAACTGGGGATTGCGTTTCAGATGGCTGATGATCTTCTCGATTATACCGCCGACACCAAGGTGATAGGAAAGCCCGTGGGAACAGATCTCAAGGAAGGGAAGCTGACCATGCCTATCATCTACGCGCTCAATCGCGCCACCGGGGAAGATCGCAGGCGTCTGGAAATCATAATTCAAGATCCGGATATAAAGGAAGAGGATTTTGAGGCCGTGTTGGAGCTGATCAAGAAGTACGACGGTGTCGAATACACCAGAGAGCGTGCCCAGGAGCATATCGAGAAAGCAAAGACATGTCTTGAAATATTCAGTGCTTCAAACCCACGGACACTTCTCGAACAACTGGCAGACTATGTGCTGGCCCGCAAAATGTAGAACCCAAACCCAGGCCTTCTTCAATCTAAGGACTATTCTTGCTAATCAGGCGTCTGTTTCCCCAAAGTGAATAACCCAACAAGGGCATGACCTTTGAATCGTCCTTCTTCCTGTTTGGTCATATGCTTGATCTTTGTTTTCAGGTGTACCTGTGGACTTGACATATCGGTGGGATGGTATTTCATGTTCAGTACGTCACCAACCTTAAGATGCTTCAACACGTCAGAATTCTCCTTCACCACGAGACATATGCCATGTGAGGATAAGTTCCATATTCTGAACTGATATATGAACTCAGAACCGGGCACAAAGAATTCGACGCTGTAATACTCATCTATTCTGGCCCTGGCTTCAGATCTTCTTTCCACACGCTTGGACGTCACGGCATTTTCCTCATTTTGCTCGGCTGTCTTGCTTGCCCAATATCTTGTTTTGCGACCGTTTCTGCTTCAGCATGTCAGAGTAAGCAATCAGAAGAAGAGTTCCTCAAACGAGAGGACACTCTTACCTCAATTGAGTTAAACTCAATTGGGATACCATATGCTATTCACATAACCCAAACGAGCACAGAAAAGCAACGGTATTCGTTCCATACATGTCCATCTTCATACTTCCCTGGCAGAAATACCCGAAACCAACTCAGCACCAAATCCCCGCAAATGCCACCCCTCCAACATCCGGGCCGTCATACATGCCAATACAACGCAAACGAGCCCGTTAGGAAAAAGTGTGTTGACATTCGGAAAATATTATGATTTAATTGTCTAAATTTATGAGAAGACTCTTTATTTGAGGATTTGTGATGCGTTTATTGCTGCTTGGGCTTTTGCTTCTTCTTGGACTTCTTCAGGAAGGGGTCTGCCTGCGGTAATTAACGCACAATCCAGTTGATGACGGGCCGCAGGCAGCAAAACCTGCGGCTTTTTTTGTGGTAGGTTGGTCGGTAAATGGTTGCTCCCATGGGATTTGATGAACGCGACAAGGAGGTGAGGCGGATGGGGCTCGATCTTAATGAAGACGAAGGCGACCTTGGAAGGCTTGAAGACAACGCAAATTTGGATGACAAAAAGAATAACACGGAGGAAACAATGGAAAGAATCTTCGTTTTTGACACCACGTTGAGAGATGGTGAACAGATTCCGGGCGCGTGCCTTAATGCTCGAGAAAAGCTGGAGATCGCCTTGCAGCTGGCGCGTTTGGGGGTGGATGCGATTGAAGCCGGGTTCCCGATCTCGTCTCCGGGTGACTTTGAAGCTGTAAAGGCGATTGCCGAAAAGGTTAAGGGTCCTACTATCGTAGCATTGGCGCGGGCTGTTCGCGAAGATATCGAAGCAGCCTGGAACGCAATAAAGGGTGCTGAAAGGTCACGTATTCACGTGTTCTTGCCGTCCTCAGATATTCATATCCAGAAGAAGTTTGGCACAGATAGAGAAAAGCAACTGGAGCGAGGACTTGAGGCCCTAAAATATGCCAAGTCTCTGTGTCCTGAGATAGAATACTCTCCTGAGGACGCTTCCAGGACGGATCCGGAGTATCTGGTCAAGGTGGTAGAACAGATTATTGCTGCCGGTGCTACAGTCGTGAATATCCCGGACACTGTCGGCTATGCAGTTCCGGAACAGTTTGGCGGACTCATCGCTTATCTCAAGCAAAAGGTCTCGGGCATCGACAACATCGTGCTCAGTGTCCACTGTCATAATGACCTGGGTCTTGCCACGGCCAATACCTTGACGGCCGTAGAAAACGGAGCTAGGCAGGTGGAGTGTACTATGAACGGCCTTGGGGAAAGGGCGGGGAATGCCTCCCTAGAGGAACTCGTCATGGCCATCAGGACCCGGAAAGACTATTTCGGATACTTCACTGAAATCAATCATAGGGAAATTATGAAGACCAGTAGACTGGTCAGCAATTTGATGGGCATGCCGGTTCAGGCCAACAAAGCCATTGTAGGCGCAAATGCTTTTGCCCATTCTTCTGGCATTCACCAAGACGGTATCCTCAAAGACCGTTCCACGTATGAAGTAATCCGTCCGGAGGACGTGGGCATCACCGCGCATGCTATGGTCCTTACGGCAAGGTCAGGCAGACATGCCCTCAAACAGAAGACCTCTGAGATGGGCTATGATCTTGGAGAACAGGAGTTTGAGGCAGTCTATGATCAGTTCCTGGCTGTTGCCGACAAGAAAAAGCAGGTCTATGATGAGGACGTGGCTGTCATCGTCCAGGACATAATCTTTGCAGATCTGGATCATGGAAAACTGTACGTGCTTGAATCATACAAAGTAACCACGGGGAATGGAGAGGTTCCTGAAGCCCGGGTGAGGCTCCGACGAGAGGAGGTCATTCTGGAAGCAACTTCTCAGGGTGATGGTCCCATCGACGCCATCTTCAAGGCGATTGACAAGGTTGTGGGGGCTTATCACAAACTTGAAGACTTTCAGGTCAAGGCCGTGACCGAGACCAAGGAGGCAATGGGCGTTGCTACGGTGCGGGTCTCTCGCGAAGACTTTCGTGCCCTGGGCCGGGGATCCAGCACAGATATCCTCAAGGCAAGTGCCAAGGCTTATGTCCAGGCCATAAATAGACTCTACTGGTTGCTGCAACGCAATCCTGATGACAGGCAATAGGACAGCTGCCTCTTATCCCAAAACATTCCACACCTGCTGAATCATGACATTGAGCCAGGAGGGGCTTTTCACGCTTGGAAGGCCCCTTTTGGCGACCCCCCTTCAGTCCCATTTTACAATTGATAAATTTGGTGAGTCAGGGTATAGGGGCTGAGTGCAGAGCCCGTCAAACGCCGCGTTAGGATGTGACCAATTTCACATACATCGAGCGATCTGGTTCATTGATAAAGGCTTTAAACGGATCTAGAGTTGAGCTCACCCGAGAAGGCCGACACCCACCACCGACTGGCCCAGGCCTTTCATAACTTGGACATGACCTCGAATGCACGCTTGGAGTATCAGCGCACATTGGCCCTAAAGCCGTCTCACACAAAAGCCATAAACGGGATCGGGTGGATCTACTACAATAGCGGAGATAGAGATGCAGCCATCTCCGAATGGAAAAAGACGCTTAAGGTGAACCCTAAAGACCGGGACGCAATCTTTAATCTGGCTAAAGCTTACAACGACTTGGCATGGGAGGCTAAAGAGAGGGGTCGTCCCGAAGAGGCCATTGCGTACTGGAAAAAGACCCTCGGGGTTGATCCTAAGAATAAGGCCGCCCTCTCCTATCTCAAGAAGTATGAGGCACACTGAACATAGT
>JBEQLC010000083.1:0-7936 GCA_040326175.1 Desulfobacteria bacterium
TCACAACTGCTTGATATTACATTAGGTTTGGCGTTCTGTGCCATGTTGTTTATGCAACATTGGGTTTAACCCAAGTCGCATGGAGCAGAGCAAAAAGAGTGAGGAGCGAAGTTGCCGTTTTATTTCATCTTGAAAAGCCAGGTCCTCTGGGCCAGGTCAGAGGCGATTGGCTTTGCCTTTTGTAAAATGCAGCGATAAATCCGAAACACGAAATCCGAAACACGAAACAATATCAAATGACAGAAATTCAAATGATTCAAACAGAAGAGTTTGTAAGGCATGGTTTGTTTTGTTTCGGTCATTGAAACATTTTGTAATTCGGATTTGTTTCGGATTAGCGCAAAGCTTCACTTCGTGCCGATATTCGGATTTCGAATTTTGTAACGGCCGGGTAGCAAATTATCCCCTTCCAGGGGTTATACCAAAGCCAGGTCCTCTGGGCCTGGATTCTTTACACGTTGCCTTGAAGCAAGGCCTCAAATCGTTTTTCAATCAAATGAAATGGCAGTTCTCCACCTTCCAACAATTGTTTGTGAAACTGATCGAGGCCCATCTTCATGCCATAAGTCTCTCTCAATCGCATAATTTCATAACGGCCCAAGCTATAACACAATTGGTAACCGGGATTAAGTAGGAAATGGTCTATCTGGTAATTGGCCTCTTCAGGGCTAAATCCGGCGGAGGTCACCAATTCTATGGCACCCTCCCTGTCAAGCATACCAGTGGTTAAGCCCACGTCGATTTTGCACCGGGCGGCTCTCCAAAGCCTTCGCTTGCAGTCGACCAGAAAGTCCATTGGATCGTCTACGTAACCATACTCAGCCAAGAGTGATTCAGCATAGTAGGCCCAACCTTCGTAAAACAGCGGTGACTCAATTTGGCGTCGCACGGGATTTTCTATCTTCCTTCGAACACTGTCCAACAGATGGTGTCCCGGGAATGTTTCATGGGCAGATAGGAACTTGTATTCGCGATGAAGCCTCTTCCTGACATGGTCCGCTGCGTCCTTTCCTCTCTGCTCTTCAAGATGTGTGGTCATATAGAAGAAATCTTTTTCCCTGACATCTGCGCTGAATGCTGCGCTAAATGAAGCAGAGCTTCGGACAGATCGCAGATAAGTTGGTGTTTCACAAAGTTCCAGCGAAGAGCTCAAATCAACGTCCCTGAAGCCGTGCTCACAGAAGAAGCGGCCCAATCGGTCTATTTCACGCTGATACAGCGGAATTGTCCCCGTCTTTTCAATATCCGAGGGAGAGTAGGCGTGATACAACTCCTTCCACGATCTGCCGGGATCTACGGTTTTTTGTAGCTGCTTTAATTGCTCCAAATTTCTCTGCCATTCATCCTCGGCGATTTGAAATACTTCAGTTAGACTGCGGACAGACATGAAATGGTCTTTTAGCGTGGCTTCCAAGGTCGAAACAAATGATTGCTGATCCGCAATAGGAGAAAGCTCGACCAGAAATTTCCCAAAGGCGTCCAGGGCCGACCAAGTCTGCTGCAACTCCTGAGCAAGAAGCCTTTCGCTCGCACCAGCATAGCGCTTGCTGATTTCAGTGAGGTAGTCCTTACAGTCACTCACCATGGCGAGCGCTGCCTCATGATAAGTCTTTGGAACGCTGTCAATATTATCCATGGCCTGTTGCAGCAGCCTGGGGATTGCTCGCAAGCGGGCCAGCACTCTTTCCAACTGTTCTTCTAATCCTGACGAAGGTTTTGTCAATGCATGATCAAGTCCTATGAAGGCTATTTTCAAATAGAGCAATGGATTGTGACGCCAGGATCCGTTCATCTCCAATTCTATCAGGATCCCGGACGCATTCGCCTTCAGCAGTTCAAGGTCTATGAGCTTTTCCAGATCACTCTCATAGGCGGCCATGAGGTCACATCTATTTTGAAATTTTCGGAGAGTGGAGAGACATTCGTTAATCAGGTCCCTATCAAGATTATCCAGCTGATCATAATACTGGCTGGCCATCTGGGCCCTGGGAAGAAAGTGGAATTCATCACTGGCACACATAACCGGAAAACATTTGGCTATGTAGTCAAAGTAGTGAAGGGTCAATTCAGCCTGAGGGTCGTTCATTGAAGAAACTCCATCTATTTCTTGATCGAACCGGTCGATTTTGATACCTGATAAAAGGTGGGGCGATAAACGCTAACCCCGGACACTATCCGCAATGTTCTGGTTCATACCATACGGCCCATTGCTTTTTAACAAGAAAAGGCGGGACAGTCACAAAGGCGGACTGACGCGGGAGATGAACCGCTGAGAAATGTCTATCAGGACTTGATCCCAGGAGGCATCCATTGAAAGAAGATTACTGCGAACTGATAGAGATCAAGCAGAGAATCCCGGGTTTTGGTCATTTTATCGGCTCGTGGGTATACAGGGGAGACATCAATTTTGTGGTGGATGTTGGGCCGGCCAATTCAGTGAGTGAGTTGATTAAGGCCCTTTGGCAGATGAAGATAGAGAGGGTCGATTACGTACTCCTCACACACATACACATCGATCATGCAGGCGGCCTGGGGCAATTCCTGGAGCATTTTCCAATGGCCCGGGTCGTATGTCACGACAAGGGGATAAGGCATCTTGTGGACCCCTCTAAGCTATGGGAGGGTAGTCGACAGGTTCTTGGAGAGATTGCCGAAGCCTTCGGTCCTTTCAGACCCGTAAAAGAGGAGATGTGCATCCCGCACACTCAGGCAGCAATAGAAGGCCTTGACGTCATCGAAACTCCCGGTCACGCGCCTCATCATCTCAGTTTCAGTTATAATGAGAACCTCTTTGCTGGTGAGGCGGGTGGCAACTACTATTCCGTCCAGGGTATGGATTACCTACGCCCTGCCACCCCTCCCAGATTCTATCTGAAGGTCTTCCTGGAGACCCTGGATAGGTTGATGGCTCTGAAAGAACAGCGCATATGCTATGCTCATTTTGGAGATGCCTCTGACTCTACTCGGATGCTAAAGAGGTTTCGGGCTCAGATTCTTAGATGGAAAGAGGTTGTCCAGAAAGAGATTGCAGGTAGTTCTGATCATCTCTTGACGAGATGTGTGGATCGTCTATTGGAGGAAGATCCTGATCTCAAGGCCTTCGAGCTAATGGACCCTGACACGCAAGACAGGGAAAGATTCTTTATGGCCAATTCAGTCCGGGGGTATGTAGAATTCCTGCAAAATGAAGGTTAAGTGCCCATTTTTTGCTATACATTCCTTGTTTCTGGTATAATAAGATTCCAAAGATCTGATTCAAGTTATCTAGTTTATTTCCTTTGAAGAAGCCCAAGACTTACCGGGCGTTACAAAAGAGCACCGTTCTATATGTTCAAGGGTTCTGAAAACGAAATAAAGGCACTTGCCCGATTGTCGACGCTGGTCAATTCCAGTCTGGACCTGATGGAGGTGTTGGACAACGCCATGAATTATGTGGAGGAATTGATGGATGCGGAGACCAGCTCTATCTTCGAAGTAGACCATGAACGGGACCAACTCCGTTTTCGATTGGCGCGGGGGAAATGGGGCAGCAAGGCGAGTGAGGTCCGCTTATCAATGGGAGAGGGGATCGCGGGTCGTGTAGCACAGGAAGGGAAACCTATCTTGGTGCCTGATGTCGACCATGACAAACGCTTCACCCCTCGGATCGACGAACATACCGGTTTCAAGACCCGTTCCGTTATCTGTGTACCCATCAAGCACAAGGGGCGTCTGATCGGGGTACTGGAGGTCCTGAATAAGCGCGTTGGGTCTTTTGATGATGAGGATCTGGAGCTCCTGACCGTAGTGAGCAACCAGATCGGCACTGCCATGGAGAACGCCCGCCTATACCAGCGTTTGCAGGAAAAATTTACCCTGGCTGCAGAGGAGCTCAAGAAAACCGCGCAGAAGGTCATTCAAAGCGAACGAATGGTCGCCTTGGGGCGTCTTTCCCAGGGAGTGGCCCACGAGGTTCGCAATCCGGTCATGTCCATAGGCGGTTTTGCGAGGCGACTTAAGGAGAAACTTCCCCCTGGGGACCCTGCCCGCAGGTATGCAGAGATCATCCTCAAAGAGGCAGCCCGTCTGGAAAAAATGGTCCGGGACATAGAGGACTATACCAAGATCCGGGAGCCTAAGTTGGGGCAGGTAAGTCTTGAAAAGCTGATAGAATACGCCCTGAAGAAGTGGCGGCAGAAGGAGACGCCTGCCGACATACAAGTTCATCTTGACCTCTCGGACGAGGGGGTAACGTTCCCGGGAGATAAGAGGTTGCTCACCCTGGTACTCAATAACCTGTTTAGTAATGCAGCAGAAGCTATGGCCCCCAGAGGGGATCTTTCCATAGCTGCCTACCCTCAGGGGAAGCAGATCATTATCAAGGTGGCGGATACCGGAAGGGGCATAGCCCCGGAGGACCTCCCACAAGTATTTGACCCCTTTTTTACTTCCCACACTCAGGGGTCCGGATTGGGTTTGACCACTGTCCAGCGCATAGTGAGTGAACACAACGGCGCAGTCAGCGTAAAATCGACACCGGGAAAGGGTACCGAGTTCCAGATTCAGCTGCCTCTTTATCCGGATGACATGCAGCTCAGCGAATTGGAGAGACGGCGACAAAAAACCTAAGGGCTTGGGAAATAGACAAGGCCGGGGCATCATCGTTTTAGCTTAGCGGCCGTTGGAACAGCCAGAAAAGGAGGATGAAATGGGCACGGACAACGTCATTTTCTTAGAGGTGATAGAGTGGTTTGACGAAACCGGTCGAGAGTTGGTCCACAGGATTCCAGAAGGAGGTTCCGGTGAAATCAAATTCGGGGCCCAGCTCATTGTCCGGGAGAGCCAGGTGGGTGTGCTATTCTACAAGGGTAAGGCCGGCGACGCCTTTGGCCCTGGCCGTCACACCCTGACAACGGCGAATATCCCTGTCTTGACCAAGATTTTGGCCATACCCTGGGGTATGACCAGCCCGCTTCGCGCAGAGGTTTACCTGGCCAATATGAAGGTCTTTCCCAACCTTAAGTGGGGGACCAGGGACCCTGTGGCCTTCAAGGATTCCGAACTGGGGCTGATCCGCCTCCGGGCCCACGGCGTGTTCAACATTCAAATAGTTCAGCCGGTCTTGTTCATCAACACCCTGGTGGGCACCATGGGCATATTCACCACAGAGGAGATTGAGGAATACATGGCACGAGTCATCGTCTCTCGTTTCAACGACTATCTGGGAGAGCACCTCGACAGTATTCTCAACCTGCCGGGACGCTACGATGAGATCTCCACAGGCCTGCAGAGCCGCTTGCAGGAGGATTTCAGCCACTTCGGGCTTGGCCTGACACATTTATATATCGGTTCTATCACCCCGCCTGAGGAAGTGCAAAAGACGATAGACGACAAGAGCCGTCTGAGCGTGATTCAAGATCTGGACAAGCTGGTCAAAATGAAAGCGGCCATGGCCATGGAAAAGGCTGCTGAGTCGACCGGGGAAGCCGGCGCCGGCATGGGGATGGGGATGGGTTTCATGATGCCGGCTATGTTTGCAGATATGTTTAGGCCCAAGGCCGACCCAGCGGCCACGCCTCCGCCCGAGGAGACGAGTTGCCCGGACTGCAAGCTTCCCATTGCCAAAGAGGCCAAGTTTTGTCCTCACTGCGGGCACCAGCAACTGGTTTTCAATCAATGCACCAACTGTGGTAAGAACTTGCCGCCTAACGCCAGGTTTTGCTCCAAGTGCGGTCATCCGGCCGACGAGAAACCGGTTCCTAAGGTCTGCACCCAGTGTAAGGCCGAGAATCTGCCTGGCTCTGTTTTCTGCAATCACTGCGGAGAAAAGTTAGGATAAAGTGGGTCTTACAGTAGAACAAGAGTGTCCGCAGTGCGGTGCCCCCATTGGACTCGAGGAAACCGATCATCTCATCCAGTGTCCATACTGCAGTGTCAAGAGCTTTCTTTTTGCCCCGGATTATTTCCGTTTGGTACTGCCGCACAAGGCACCCGACAAGGATATCATTTACGCTCCTTACCTTCGCTTTAAGGGCAACACTTATGCGTGTCAGGGCCAGGCCATAGGACACCGTATAATCGACATTACGCATCTAGGCACGCCGGTCAAGGGCCTTCCCATATCCCTGGGTCTCAGGCCTCAGGCCATGAAAATGAGATTCGTCACACCGGACACGGCCGGCTCATTTCTGAGGTGTTCCTTAGAGATGGCCGACGTGCTGTCCAAAGTCGGAAAACACACTTCCGGCACCGGCCAGCTATTCCACCGCGCCTATATTGGCGAGACCGTGAGCCTCATATATCTTCCCTTGTTTGTGCAGAAAGAAACGGTTTTTGACGCCATAATAAACCAGCCCATAGTCAAGCTTACCGGGACCGAAGACATGTTCGGTTCGACGGCAGAAAAACCTCTCCGGTGGAAGCTGACTTTTATGTCAACTCTTTGTCCTCAGTGTGGGTGGAATCTGGAGGGCGACAGGGACAGCGTGGTTCTGACCTGCAACAACTGCAATACAGCCTGGGGGGCCTCGGAAGGCAAATTCGTCAGGGTAGACCTTGGCGTGGTTCCAGGCCAGGGCGACAAGACCGTGTACTTACCCTTCTGGAAAATTACTGCTAGAGCGGAAGGGATAGAAATCAATTCGTTTGCTGATTTCATCCGGGTGACCAATCAGCCTAAAGTAGTCCAAGAGGATTGGGAGAACCAGGATATGAGCTACTGGTGCCCCGCCTTTAAGATCCGGCCCAGGATCTTTCTACGCCTGTTGAGCCAGCTGACAGTCTCCCAGAAAGACTTTGAGACGGAGGAGACAATCCCCAAGCAGGGCCTCTATCCCGTGACCATGCCCCAAAGTGAGGCCGCTCAAAGCATGAAACTTGCTCTGGCCAACTCGGCCATGACGAAAAGGGATACTTTCCCAATGCTTCCACAAGTTCACTTTGCCATAAAGGATTCTATACTTGTCTACCTCCCTTTTACGGACAAGGGACACGATATGGTCCAGGAGCGGATGGGTGTCAGTGTCAACAAAAAGTCTTTGGAATATGGTCGCCATTTATAAGCTATTGAAGTTGGGATTCTTGAGATCGGGAAGCGTAAGGTATGTCTACCAGTAGTGGGTTTTGTGATCTCGGTAGTACTCTGCGGTTATCCTCAGACCCTCCGACAAACGGGTCGATGGGATCCATCCTGTATGAGCCGTAAGTTTGCTGAAGTCTGTGACCACGTCTCCGACCTCAATGATCTTTCTGTCTTCAGGCCAGGGAACATGGGTGTAGCTGCCTGACCCGCAGGCCTTGATGATCTCTTTTACCAATTCTACAAAAGCAACACTCTCCTCAGCACCTATGGCATAGACTTGGCCCACACATTGGTCCGTTTCTCCTAAAAGCAAGAGGCATTCAATAACATCATCTACGAAGATCAATTCCCGCTTCTGGTTCCCGTCCCCAAAAACCTCAATCTGCTGATTATCCAGGGCAAGACGTATCAGATAATTCTGGACGCCATACTTGGCATGCCGCATCTGATGGCGGGGGCCATAAGTGTTTCCCAGACGCAGGGATGTGGGCCGCAGCCCGCATATCTTGCTGTATAACATGTGGTACCACTCCACGGCCTGTTTGGACACAGAATATATGTCCATGGGATTGAGAGGAGTAGTCTCTGTAATGGGAGGGTTTTCGACTCGACCATATTGGGCACGAGTTCCAATATAGACAACCCTGGCTTCAGGATTCTGAGAACGCAGGGATTCGAGGAAATTGATCTGCGGCACAATGTTCGTCTCAATGTCAAAGACGGGATCTTTCATGGAGTCGAGATGGCAGGAATGCATACCGATGTTAAAGATTATATCTTTATGCGGCACATGGCCATCCATGACCGAACGATCTCCGACATTGGCTGTTATGACTTCTACCCTATCTTTGATCGGGTCGATATTAAAAAAATTGG
>JBEQLC010000084.1:0-7918 GCA_040326175.1 Desulfobacteria bacterium
ACTTTTTACGAAGCCGTCAACCTTAGAAAGCTTGGAATACCTAAGTGCTGCTCTGTAGGTTGTTTACACCATATTGTTCAAACAGCTCTGTACTTAGATATCCAACGATTGTAGCTCGTCATCTACAAAACACTTATTGCTTCCTTTATGAAGCTTCCTATCCCGCATTCAACTTTTATGTTTTCTTCATCTCATCTCATTGGTAAGAGGCTTTACGAGCTTCATGTGAGAAATGTCGATGCAATGAAATTTCTTCCATGGCTCATGTCCTCTCCGATTCGTTCATTTAGAATGCACACGAAACAAGAGAGCAGAGTCCATCAGAAAAATACGTTCAGCCTTGACTCGAACCGGCACCTGTGACAAATAACCTAATACCGACTCACTCCCAAGGAGCGGAGCCTCTTCCTTTAGAGCAGGTAGTCTAAACACTTGTACGCTAGCGGCTGAAACTGCCGCATTAGGCAATAAACGGACAACATGAAAAGTAAAAATTACAGGCTGGCAGCTCTGATAGTCTTTTGCATTCTTGCAGGGGGACTCTTCGCTTACGGTTACGGAGTTCTGTTGTCTTCGGAGCAGAAGGAAGGGCATGAGCCTACACCGGGGAAGTTCCTCCCAAAACTAGCCAAGGTGAGGACTCATCTCTATTTCCTGGATGAGCACCATCAATTCCTCAAGGCCGAAGAACGCACCATGTCGAGACAGGATAGTGTGGTTCAGCATGCCAAAAGTATCGTCCATGCTCTCATCGAGGGGCCAGAGGGTGAACTTCTGCCCACCGTGCCGACCGAGGCAAAGCTTCTATCTCTTTTTGTAACAGAAGATAGTATTGCCTATGTAGATTTTGACAGCGCCATAAGTGACAAGCATCCCGGGGGTGGCTTGTCCGAGCTGTTTACGATATTTTCCGTTGTAAACACTTTGGCCCTCAATATCCCGGAGGTCGACGCTGTGAAGATCCTGATTGAAGGACGTGAGGTTAAAACACTGGCCGGTCACATGGATATCCGATCCTCTTTTCGGCCAGACCTCCTAATGATAAAGTGACAGTGCATATTGCATTGAAGCTCCCTGCAGCAAGCTACAGGGAGTCTCCGACTGTAAGGAATTTTACAATCTTTAGATTCGCTCGCTAACCCCGCAGCAACCTGCGGGGAATGCGCTCGCTGTGGCAGTTCAATGATGAATACTGTATGACGCTTAAGCATAAGTCCTGGCCTGGCGGCGTGCACACATAAACTTTGAGTCAGGATAACGACCAACTAATGGGAAAGAATCCATCTATAAGTAACATCCGAAATATCGGCATCATTGCCCACATTGATGCAGGCAAGACGACCATTACTGAGCGTATTCTTTACTATACTGGTCGATCCCACAAGATGGGTGAGGTCCATGACGGTGAGGCAGTGATGGACTGGATGCCGTACGAGCAAGAGCGCGGAATAACCATCACCTCAGCTGTGACAACTTGCCATTGGAAGGGTGCTGAGATCCATATCATTGATACACCTGGACACGTCGACTTTACGATTGAGGTTGAGCGGTCTCTCAGGGTGTTGGACGGGGCGATTGGCGTTTTCTGTGCGGTCGCGGGTGTGCAACCCCAGTCAGAAACAGTCTGGCATCAGGCAAACAAACATCGTGTCCCAAAGATTGCATTTGTGAACAAGTTGGATCGTGCCGGTGCTGATTTTTTTGGAACCGTTCAGATGATGTCTGACCGTCTCGGGGCCAACCCGCTCATTACGCAGATACCAGCGGGACTTGAGGAATCCTTTCAAGGAGTGATTGATCTGCTGAGTATGAAACAATTAATATGGGATGAGGAGACCATGGGAGCAACTTTCAGGATCACTGACATTCCTGAAGGTCTGATGGAAACGGCCGTTGAGTCCCGGGAAAAGCTCGTTGAATCGCTTGCAGAGGTTGATGATCAGATTATGGACGCCTATCTTGCCGAAGCGTCTATGACGCCTGAGATGCTTGTTTCCGGCATCCGAAGGGCTACCACCAGACTGAAGCTTGTTCCTGTTCTTTGTGGAGCTGCTCTTAGGAACAAGGGAATACAGCCACTTCTGGATGGTATAGTTGACTTTCTCCCGAGCCCTTTGGACGTGCCGCCCATGGAGGGGATGGACCCAGACACACGACAAGTGAAGAAGACCCACCCCTCAGAACAGTCACCTCTGGCTGCCTTAGTATTTAAGGTCATGATGGACCAAGGCCGGAGATTGAACTATGTCCGGATCTATTCAGGTCGACTGAGTGCAGGTGACGAGGTACTTAATCCCTTTAGACAAACAAGGGAAAAGGTGGCAAGAATCCTTGCTATGCACGCCAACAAGCGTGAACGTATCGCTTCGGCGGGTGTTGGAAATATCGTCGGTGTTGTGGGTCTAAAGGCCTCGGTTACAGGTGACACCCTTTGTGATCCGTCAGACCCTATTGTGCTTGAACCTATTGATGCTTACGAGCCCGTCATCTCTGTAGCCGTGGAGCCCAAGACACATGCTGATCAGGAAAAAATTGAGCAAGCCTTAAACAAACTCGAGACGGAGGATCCCACATTTCGTGTCAGACATGATGAGGACACCGGACAGATAATCATCTCTGGTATGGGAGAGCTTCATCTTGAGATTTTGGTGGGCCGTCTAAAGCGGGAGTTTCATACACAGGTCAACGTGGGCAAGCCACACGTTGTCTGTAAGGAGACCGTCGAGCAGGTGGCACAGGCGTCCGCAGTTTTTGAAAAAGAGATTGGAGGAACTCGTCATTTCGGCGAGGTGACACTCAAGCTGTCGCCTAGAGAGCGTGGCAAGGGAAACTGGTTTGCAAACAGCCTATCTGCGGAATCCTTTCCTTCAGAATTCGTCCCGGCTATTGAGCAAGGTACAGTGGAAGCACTGGAAAGTGGTGTGCTCTTAGGATATCCTGTTGTGGATGTGGCCGTTGTCCTAATCGGAGGGACGTACAGAGAGTCTCTTTCGACTGATCTGGCCTTCAAGGTCGCTGCTGCCATGGCTTGCAAGGAGGGGCTTCAAAAGGCAGGGCCTCTTCTCTTGGAACCAATCATGGCTGTAGAGATCTTGGTTCCTGAACTCTTCATGGGGGATGTGATCGGGGATATCAATGCCCGGGGGGGCAAGATTACCCATTTGTACCCAAGGGGTGAGACGCAAATAATAGATGCGACAGTTCCTTTATCCAAGATGTTTGGCTATTCTACGGCCCTCCGGTCTGCCACCCAGGGGCGCGGGACCTTCACCATGCACTTTGCTCATTACGATCGCGCACTTCAGCCCCCGAAAGTTCTTTGAGAGCCTTCTCAATCGTCAGCCTTCTTGCAGGGTCTTTGGCAAGAAGACTGAGGGCACGATTTAAGTGGAACTTCGCATTTTTGAAACTTCCTTTTTCTTTATAGTAGACCCCGAGGTAGTAGTGGGCCTCCCCCAAGTTTCCTAGCTTTCCGTGTGTTTCCCCGAGATAATAGGTGCCCGGCAAATAATCAGGTGCGGCGTCTACCAGGGTTTTGAAGCTGTCAAGGGCACCGTGCAGATCTCCCGTCTCCATTTGTGCTCGCCCTAAGAGAAACAATCCCTCCCGGTCTTGCGGGTTTGAGGCAAGAGCCCCCCTTAGAGTTTTCAGTGCGCTGGCGTAGTCCCCCATGTAAAAATAGGTCTTGCCAAGGTCGCGAAGAATGTCTGTATCCAGAGGGCGCCATTCCAGAGCTTTTTTCAATTTCTCCGCGGCTTCCTCCTTCTTACCGTCTCGGTTGAGGACAAGCCCCATGCCGTAGTATGCCAAGGCGTCATTAGGGTCTTTTCTGAGTTGGGAATCAAATGTTCTGTGGGCTGCCCCGGCATCGCCGTAAAGGGCGATCAACTTGACATGGACTTTGCGGAAGTTTGTCGGATCTCCAGGATGAACCGGTTGGGTCGGCTCGGGGCGGGTCTGTGTCCAGGTATCCAAGTAAGCCATTCTGCTCTCAATGGCGGGATGGGTGTTCAAATAAGAAGGAATCTCTTCAGGGCCAAACCATCGTATAGCGCGTATCCTTTCCAGGGTCTTTAGAAGACCTCCACTGCCGTATCCAGCCTTGGTCAGGTACTTGAGTCCGACCTGGTCGGCCTCCATTTCGTTCTCGCGGCTGTATTTGAGGGCAAGAGATGTGCCGGCTGCAAGGGAACCCGAGGTCATCGCGCCGCTGACCGCTGCATCCCCGCCCAGAAAAATTCCGGCCAAAACACCGGCTAGTGTTGCGAGGCCGATTTTCTTGGCTTGTTGCATCTGCTTGGCAATGTGACGGCACAACACATGGGCAACCTCGTGGGCCAGAATACCGGCCAGTTCTTCTTCACTTTCCATGGCAGACAGGAGCCCACTGTTGATGAATACGTGGCCGGCAGGCGCGGCAAAGGCATTGAAAACATCTTCCTTGAGGACGTAGAAATGAAAATCAAAGGGCGAGGTCGGGAGCTGTGCCACAATGTGCTGACCTATTCTGTCGACATAGCCTGCGATAGATGGATCTTCAATAATTACGCGGTGTTTTCTTATATGGAGCATGAGTTTTTTCCCCAGCTCCTTTTCTTCCTTGGTCGTCAAATGAATACGAGATAAAGAAAAAGGATGGGCTGCAAAACCGCTCCTTATGGTGACGACTGTTATGAGAACTGCAACTATCGCTATTCTTGTAATACGCATAGTACTGTTGGCCCCAAGATCGGTAAGGTACATTTCATTCTTAAACATATACAATATAATGGTGGACAGTTAATAGATCAAGGAAAACCTGGGCGTCCCATTTCTGAGGGCCAGGGTGTTATGACTTTGAAAGAGACCGATTTTATGGTAGAAAGCATTTTCAGAATTTTCGTCAAAACCTGAACAACTTTGCATGCGGGTGCAGGGGCGTAAGTCTTGTCATGAGTCACATTATTTGCATAGCGAATCAAAAGGGAGGCGTTGGCAAAACCACGACTGCCGTCAACCTTGGCGCTGCCCTTGCCGTGGCCGAGTGCAAGACCCTGCTCGTTGACTGCGATCCCCAAGGTAACGCCACCACAGGGGTTGGTATAGACAAGGCCAAACTTTCCAGGAATCTCTATCACGGCTTGATTGAAAAGGACGCAGTTGAAGGCCTTGTGGTAGATACAGACCTATCTCATCTTCAAGTGCTTCCTGCAAGTCTCGACCTCATTGGGGCCGAGGTTGAGTTAGTCTCACAACCAAATCGGGAAACCTTTCTCCAAGACCTCCTGAGACCCCTTGGTGACAAATACGCTTACATACTGCTCGACTGTCCTCCTTCCTTAAACCTTCTCACCGTTAATGCCCTGACTGCAGCTAACACGTTGTTAATTCCACTGCAGTGCGAGTTCTATGCCTTGGAGGGTCTGAGCCAGCTCCTTCAAACCTACAGGCGTATCAAGAGACACTCAAATCCCGGACTCGTCATTGAAGGCGTTCTCCTGACCATGTTCGACAAGCGAAACAACCTTTCGCATCAGGTTGCCGAAGAGGCCGAGAAATACTTTAAGCGTCTGGTTTTTCAGACACGTATCCCAAGAAACGTGAGACTTGGCGAAGCCCCCAGTTTTGGAAAACCCATACTCCTTTACGACATCACATCCCAGGGAGCCCAGAGCTATCTGGCCCTGGCCAAAGAAATCATGAACGGATGGAGGGCACGGCATGCCTAAGAAACAGGTGTTGGGTCGGGGTCTCGACGCTCTCATACCTGACATGAAAGCATCGGAATTAGAGCCAGAGCCTTTTTTCTATTGTGATATTGATTCGATTCGGCCCAATCCATACCAGCCGAGACGAAGGTTCCCCGACCAAGAACTGAAGAGTTTATCAAATTCCATTAGGGAAAAGGGGATTATTCAACCAGTCGTTGTTCGCGCAGTTTCCACGGGCTATGAATTAATCGTTGGAGAACGCCGTTGGCGGGCAGCCCGCCTGGCCGGGTTCAAACAGGTTCCGGTAGTCCTCAAGAATATCTCCGGAGCAGAAATGGTGGAAACAGCTTTGGTTGAAAACATTCAGCGGGAAGATTTGAATCCTTTAGAGAAGGCTGATGGCTACCATCGCCTGATCAAGGAGTTTGGCCTCACTCAGCAGGAGGCAGCTAAGCGTCTGGGGCAGGAACGTTCCACCGTTGCAAATTTCTTGCGCCTTCGGAAGCTGCCGAAGCCCATCCAGGCTGATATTATCAACAACTCCTTAACCATGGGCCATGCGAGGGCGCTTCTGGGTGCCGGGACTCCTGCTCAGCAAAAAGAGGCCTGGCGCCGCATCGTTTCTCAGAATCTCTCTGTCCGGGCCGCTGAAGCCTTGATCAAGAAACTCAAAGACGGCAAGCAGGGGCCTTCGAGCGCAAAGGCTCGGACGTCTGAGGATGTCTATATAGAGGGCTTGGCTGATGATTTGAGCCGACACCTTGGCACCCGGGTACGTATTGCACGGCAGGGAAATCGAGGACGGGTTGAGATTGAGTTTTACAGTAATGAGGACCTGGAACGGTTGATCGCCCGGTTGAAGACCACCTAAGAAAACCTAATGTCTGTCCACATCGTGATAGATGGATACAATCTGATCCGTCAGTCACCTACCTTAAGCGTCGTTGAACACCATAGCCTGGAGGAGGGAAGGCAAGCCCTTCTGGAACGGCTTATTTCATACAAGAAAGCGAAACGTCATCGCGTGACTGTGGTGTTTGATGGGGCAAATGCGGACCATTCTCTGGAAACCACGACTCGCATGCAAGGTGTCCGCATCCTCTTTTCGCCACCGGGAGAGCTGGCCGACAGTGTCATCAAACGGATTGTTACTCGGGAACGGGAGCGGGCAATTGTGGTGACTTCCGACAGAGAGATTGCTGATTTTGCCACCGAACATGGGGCCGCAACCATAGATTCTCCAGACTTTGAGCGCAAGATGGACATGGCTGCGTATCCTGACATAGATCAGACTGATTCTGCAGAGCAGGAAGAGGAGGGCTGGAAGCCTACCACCAAAAAGAAAGGCCCCTCACGCCGCACATCGAAGCGACAGCGCAAGAGTCAGGGCAAAACGAGAAAACTTTAGCTAAGCCTACCTATCCACTCCCCAACTGCTTCATTTAACAGGTCGTAAAAACACGAAGATCCCCCTAGGCCCTTTCGCCCAAACAAGAAATTGATTTCTGAAATAAGTGGTTTTGGTGAAGGTTGGCTCCGATCAAAAAGGACGTCAAAGGCAGCTAGGTTGATTCCGGCTTTCGAACAGAAATCCTCTACACAGTGTATTCCTTCATTCTTAAGTTCAGGATCAAGGTCATATTCGATTACTGCACCACGGCCAACATTGTTACGAAATTCCCCGGGGTTGTATTGACATCGCCAGTAAGCTCTAGTGATTCCTCCAATCACCACCACACGCAAATCCCTTCCGCCGTGAGGCACATAGACCTGAGCAATAAACCGCTTGGTGGCATGCAAATACTCATCGGCCAGGACCTCAAGACCTGCCATGAGATCATGTTCATGTTCTATGAGGAAGACGGCCCAACCGCCGCCACCCCGGTCCCCCTTTAATACAAACGGGAAGGACATGAGGGGTTCCTGTCTCACGAAATGACGTTGCTTGAAGTATTCTACTGATTCGTAGCAGATAGTCTCAGGGTGGGGAACATTGAACTTCCGAAAGAGCTGAATGTTTCCGTATTTCCCTTCAAAGCCAAATCGACGAGTATAATCGGGAAAAAGGTTAGAACAATACTTTAGACAGAATGTATATTGGTGGGCTTTAATGCTCTGGGTGACTACCGTGGCGCGGGCTGAGGAAATCAGCCCGACCTCTTTGTCCGAAAAAAGCCCCTTCGCGGTCAGTCGGAGATTGACATCCCCTTTGACTCGTGGATGGAAAG